>CALMZT010001082.1 GCA_937870805.1 uncultured Chloroflexota bacterium | reverse complement strand
CGCCTCATCGAAGCGTGTGCTTTGCCCATTGGTTACGGCATCTTCAAGCTGATGTCCTTCGTCAATCACCAGGTAGCGATAATCAGGAAGCACACGATTTTCGGTCATTGCATCAGAGATCAGCAGTGCGTGATTGACAACCAGTAAATGCGCTGAGTCGGCGGCTTTACGTGCCTTATAAAATGGACATATACCACCCATCAATGTTTCGCAGTGGTGAAGGGTGCAATCTTCATCTTCAGCGCTCAGACGCTGCCAGGTGCTGTGTTCGATTGGACCGCGAATACTGATCTCGCCCTTATCTCCCGTATTGCTTTCTAACGACCACACCAGAATTTTCGCAAATGTGCGCAGTTCATCCACGCTGGTCGGGCGGCGGCGGCGCAGGGCAGCCAGGCGGCGTGGGCACAAGTAGTTGCCACGCCCTTTCATAACACTGGCGTGAAAGGGTGTAGATAGTGCAGTTTCCAGAATCGGAATATCTTTTTGGATGAGTTGGTCTTGTAGATTGAGCGTATTTGTTGAGATTACAACTCGTTCGTCATTATTCGTTGCCCACAAAGCCGCCGGAACAAGATACGCTAGAGACTTACCAACCCCAGTTCCCGCTTCAATCATCACATGCTGCGAATGATTAAATGCTTCGCCGACAGATTGCGCCATATCTATTTGCTGCGCACGCCGCTCATAATTGGGTAGTGTTTTTGCCAGTGAGCTGTTTTCGTCCATTACCGAAACGATAGCTTGTGCGTCGATGGGCTTGCTTGCTTCTTTGGAATGCAGAGGTTCATCGAGAGTCAGCGAAGGGCTAAACAGTGTTGGCGATGCAACTTCATCTTGCGCCGCCGGGCGCTCACGCATGGCAGCAACAAACGTCGCTTTAGAGTCCCAATTGTCAAAATCGCGTGCTGCATCACAAATTTCGCGCAGTGTAGCAGATGGTAAATTGAGCGCTTTTTCCCAAAGCAGATTGTAAAGCAACGCTGATGCCTTTGCGTCGTCGAGTGCCCGATGTGCCTGACCCATCTCGACACCAAACTCAGCCGTGAGTGCCGACAAGGTGTAACGCGCGGCACGAGGAAGTAACACTGAAGCTAAATCAAAAGTATCAATCCGCACGTTACGCTTCAAGATACCGTAGCGATACAAAAAGCTGGCATCTAACGTGATATTGTGTGCGATAAGTGGACGATCTGCGACAAATTCAATGATCTGCGGCAGGACTTTTTCAATAGTCGGAGCGTCCT
Source organism: uncultured Chloroflexota bacterium (assembly GCA_937870805.1). Classification (GTDB taxonomy): domain Bacteria; phylum Chloroflexota; class Anaerolineae; order Aggregatilineales; family Phototrophicaceae; genus JACAER01. The sequence goes on along the minus strand of CALMZT010001082.1, from coordinate 987 downwards.
GCACATCCTCAGTGCGTATGCCTGTCAACTGTGTGATGAATTCAGGGATGGGGATGCCGGGGTTCACTAATGTCGAAAATTCTTCTGCAAGTTTACCGTCAATTACACGGACAGCGCCGACCTCGATAATCGCGTCTTGGTTCGCATCAAGCCCGGTAGTTTCGAGGTCGATGGCGACCAATTCTCCGCGCATGAAAAGCTCCTCATGTCCCTGATTGGGATATATATGCAAAACGTGGGTAATAATACAACACCCCTATCGACTGTGATAGGGGTGTCGTTTTTGCTTGCAAATCCATGCAACTGCTGTTGATATTAGGGAATGGGAGTAGCTGTGACCTCTGCGGTGCTTTCGACTGTCGCTTCTGGGTTAACAGGAGCTTCTGGTGTAGCCTCAGCAACCATCACTGCCGCCTGTGAGAAAGCCTGTTGCAGCGAATTCCGCAGTTCGGGCAGATTTTCGGTTGTAACCCCAACAAATCCGCCGTTATTCTCCAACTGGGCGAAGTTCTCGTCAGTGAGTATGTACCATAAGAAGGATTGAACTGCGATATTGGTGAGTGATCGGTAATTCACGACCAAGCTGCCATCGCGTGTTAACGGATAGGTACCATCACTGATAGTTGTTTCGCTGGGGGTAATGCAGTCAGTGCCCGGATTCACGGCGACCAGTTGAGGATTTTGCTGTCCACTGCTGACTACCTGTTGGTACTCATCCCAACCCATGTAAGTTAAAGCGCCTTCAATATTTGACACCGCTGCCGCACGATATAATGGATCAGGGTTTCTCTCAGCTACATCGGGGCGTACAGGAGTGTTCGCACCCGCTGCACGTTGAATCAGCAAATCGCTAAATGTGTTGCCATCGTTAGGAGCAACCAAGGTAATGGGCGTTGCGGGGAATGCGGGGTCTACCTGATTCCACATTGTGACAGTGTTCGCTGAAGCAACACCCCATAGGGTTGTGATTTGCGCGTTTGTCAGACA
>CALMZT010001081.1 GCA_937870805.1 uncultured Chloroflexota bacterium | reverse complement strand
GGCAGAGTCACCGTGAAGGTGCTGCCTTTTTCCAGTTCGCTGTTCACGGTAATGCCGCCATCCATCATACGCACGAGGTTGCGCGTAATCGCCAGTCCCAACCCGCTGCCTTTGTAGGCGCGCTTTGAACTACCATCCACCTGGCGGAACTCCTCAAAGATGATGTTCAGGGCGTGCGGCGGAATGCCAATGCCCGTGTCCTTGACAGCGATATTCCATGTGTTTTCCTGATAATTTGCGCTCAGGCTCAGCATCACAGAGCCTTTCTCGGTGAATTTGAAAGCGTTTGAGAGCAGATTGACGATGACCTGCTCAATGCGCTGTTCATCCCCCACTACTGTATCAGGCAAGTCAAAGGCAACGTCAGTTTGGAAGTCCAGATTACTGCGCTCCGCTAACACCGCCATCTGTGCCGAGAGCCGTTGGGCGAGGACAGCAGGCGAAAATGGCTTGTGAACGATGTCGATACGGCGCATCTCGATGCGCGTAATGTCCAGAATGTTGTTAATCAGCGTCAACAAACGAACGCCGTTTTCCTTCAGACGTTCCATTTTGTGGCGTTGTTTGGGAGTCAATTCACCAGACATCCCCATGAGCAGCATATCACTAAAGCCGATGATGGCATTCAATGGCGTTCGCAGTTCATGCGAAACATTGGCGAGAAACTCACCTTTGACGCGCGCCGCTTCTTTGGCTTTCGCTGTGGCGATACGCAGGGCATCATTCGTTTCGTTGATTTCTTCAATACGCTCATCGAGTTCGGTAATGCTGTTGGTCAGCCGATCAGTCATCTGATTGAAAGCCGTTGCCAGCAAGCCAATCTCATTCTGCTCTTTGATCGTCGCGCGCTGCGACAGCTTGCCACTGGCAATTTGGGCAGCAACCTGCGTCAATTTGACCATCGGATTAGAAATGCTCGTTGCCGCAAACAAACCGATCAACCCAGCGCCGACGACCAGCACAACTGCCAAGCCGACAATACCTAATGAGGTTTGCGTAACCAGCGTCAGCGCTTCGGCTTCGCTGATTTCTGCCAGCAGCGCTGAGTTGAGTTCGGGAATCCAGCGATAGACCCCTAACACCGATATAGATGGATCGCTGTAGTTCAAATAGATGCCAGCGCCGTTAATGCCTTCCAGCGCTTGGTCAATGCCTTCACTATGATAGGCGCGCGTCATGGAATAACCTTCAAAGCGGCTGGGTGTGAGAAAGTAATTGTTTTCGATGCTGACGAGGTAAGTCTCGCCTGTATCACCCAAACCCGCGCGCTCCGCCGTAATATCGCGCAGCACGTCAATGTTTAGGCGTCCCGCAAGCACCCCAACAATTTCCCCCGCTGGATTCTGAATGACATCGGTAATGAAAGCGGTGAGTTGACCTGTACTGAGGTCATAGTAGGGAGTTGTAATGAAGCCCCCTTGCAGGCTGGGTTCAAAGTAAGGCTGAAGGGTCACTACACGGTTAATGACGGCGGGATTAGAGGCTGCGACGATACGACCATCAAGGTTGTAGAGAAATATTTCCTCGAAAACCGTTTCGCTTGCCGACGTAGCATCCTGCGTTTCTGTCGCGACACTGTTGCCTAGAAAAGTGCTGAGGACACCTTGCGTTTCAGGCGAACGTTCTTCGCTGCTCACAAATTCGACAATCTGCTCATACAGTTCAGGATCGGCGATCACCGCGCGTAGAAAGATGTCTCCGGTTTCCAGCCAGCGTGAGATTTGATTTTGCTTTAGCTGTACCACGGACTCAAGCTGGCGGAAGGTTTGCGCGGTGGATTGGTTTCTCAACTGCACCAGAGTAAAGCCCGTGACGATGGCAATGACCCCTACAGTGAGCAGCATGAAATAGAGCATCAACCGCCAGCGAAGCTGCTTCCAGATGGGAAGCGTTGGTGAAAACGTGTTTGTCATTTGCGCTGCACTCATCTTTTATCCCGACTTTGAGGGCTACTCACTGTAAATCTGATCGAGAAAGCTAGAGGTATAGGCTGTATTCACGTCGATTGCCTCTGACAGAATCCCGACATCGATCAATACGGTTTGAATATCTTGCCAAACGGATTCCTGCATGGTGCCTACTTGCGTTCTGGCAGGCTGGATGAGCGGAATAGATGCTTGTAAGCGTCTTAGCTGTTGATCCTGATCGAGCGTGTTATTGTATTGCAACGTGTATTGGGCAGCTTGCTCCGGGTTATCGACCACATCCTGTAATCCGGCGATAACGGCACGCACAAAACGCTCCACCACGTCTGGACGTTCGTTAATCATCTGTTCAGTGGTGAAAATCAGGTTACTGTAATCAGGGATGCCATAATCAGTCAGGAGCAGGAAGTTTGCTTCTTGTCCTGCCTCTTGCACTTGCACACCCTCGTTGAAAATCCAACCCACGAGCGCATCCACATCACCATTCAGCAGTGGGTCAACCCCGAAACCGGGTCGTGGCACAATGTTGACATCTGCCACATCAATCCCCTGAGACGTCAGCATGGCATTCAGGAGTTGCGTCGCGCCACCTTCGGCAACCGCCACCGTTTTTCCAACCAGGTCGGCTGGCGTCTGAATATTAGCCGCTGCCAATGAAATCACTGCTGTGGGGCTGCGCTGTAGAATGGTAGCGATAGCAACCACAGGCTTTCCCTCTGCCCGTGCCTGCAAAATGGAAGTTGCATTCGATGCCCCAAAATCGACCTCACCAGCGAGCACTTGATCGATAGGCTCGATGTAAGTCCCATTCACGAAACCACCCGCCTCAAGCGTCACATCCAGATTCTGTTCCGCGAAGTGTCCATTGAGTTCAGCCGTATAAAAAGAGGCGAGCGAGTATTCATGCGTCCATGAAAGCTGAACGCTCACGGGCGTTGGAGGAATCGGAGTTGCCGTAGGCGTAGTACCACACCCGGAAAGCACAACTGCAAAAAGAACCATGAGCGCTAAAAAAAAACACTTCGAACGTAACATCTTAGATTCCCCCTTACGGAATTGTCTGAAAAATTGTGACGGTTAATTTAACTCGTCTAACATTAATACAGTCTCATTGGTATAGGGCTTTGTCAAGTTAAGATTTAACGGAAGCAATTGGAGTGGAAACAATCTCTGAGGTCAATTAATTGGGAGAATCAACACTAATTCGTAAATTATTCACGCGGATAAGCGCGCACTGCCACGTTTACGCCAACCCGAACGGTTTCTCCAGGGGCATAATCTTCGCCCGCAGCGCTGCGAACCACAAGCAATGTTTCATCGGAGAGTCGGATGCCAATCCGCTGGTCGTGACCATAAAATTCACGCCACAGAATGACGCCGCGCGTTTGTGCATCATGAGCGTTCAGTCGGAGCCATTCCGGGCGCAGCAGCACACTAACAGCGCCAACCGCTGGCTCATCAAGCACCAGGCGTCCTAACGCGCAGTCAACCGTATGTCCGTTGGCTTCGCCGGGGATGAAGTTCGCTTCACCGACAAACGCCGCGACTTCACGGGTCGTCGGGGCACGGTAAAGATTTTGCGGAGTAGCGACCTGCGCCACACGTCCACCCAGCATAACGGCGACCTCATCTGCGAGACTG
>CALMZT010001080.1 GCA_937870805.1 uncultured Chloroflexota bacterium | reverse complement strand
CGGATTATTGTAATCGGTGCCTCTGCGGGGGGTGTTGAAGCGCTAAAGGAGCTTGTATCTGCTCTCCCAGCAGATTTGCCTGCTCCCATCTTAGTTGTAGTGCATGTCCCAGCACACGGCATCAGTATGCTGCCCCTCATTCTCAACCGTTCAGGAAAGCTCAAAGCAATACACCCCAGCGACAAACAGCGACTGGACAAAAGTCACATCTATATTGCCCCACCAGATAGACACCTCCTCGTAAAGCGTGGCTACCTAACTCTCACACGCGGTCCGCGCGAAAATGGTACACGTCCCGCAGTGGATTCCCTCTTCCGAACGGCTGCACGCAGCTATGGACGCCGCGTTATCGGTGTCATTCTTTCTGGGGCGCTTGATGATGGAACAGTGGGATTTTCGGCGATCAAAGAGCGGGGCGGTGTCACCATTGTCCAGGACCCCGAAGAAGCAATGTATCCGGGAATGCCGCAGAGTGCGATTGAAAATGTAAGCGTTGATTATGTGCTTCCGCTTTCAAAAATCGCCCCGTTGCTGGTGAATCTGGCACAGGAGGAGGTTGAAGATCGCAATCCTCCCGTCCCCGAACATATGAAATACGAAACAGATGTTGCGGAGTTAGAGATGTCAGCAATAAAAGATGAGGATCGTCCAGGGAAACCTTCAAACTATGTCTGCCCGGAATGTGGTGGTACCCTATGGGAAGTGAATGAAGGGGATATCCTTCGCTTCCGCTGTCATGTTGGACATGCCTACACCGCAGGTACTCTCATGGCAGAGCACACTGACGCGCTTGAAGCGGCGCTGTGGGTAGCGCTTCGTGCACTTGAAGATAGTGCTTCCTTAGCGCGTCGTCTCGCTGAACGTGCGCGCTCCCGGGACCATCATCTTTCAGCAGAGCGCTTTGAAAAGCAGGCGCAATCTGTTGACGAACATGTTAAAATCGTGCGCGATGTTCTACTCAACGGTATGTTAGGCGATAAATCGGCTGTCGCGGACACTGATGAACAGGTGCTTCAGGAGCAGGATGCGGAGCTAAAGAAGGGCAAACATAAGCCTTAAATTTATAGGAGGTTGGGGGAAAGCCAATGTCAGAGCCTGGCGAAAAGCCGCTTACTAAGCCTCTGTTCGGGGTTGCCTTGGCTGCTTCTGCTGGCGGGTTAGTTGCGTTAAGTCAAATCCTCTCAAGTCTACCTCTCAACTTTGCGGCAGCGATTCTTGTTCTACAACATGTCTCTCCCTATCATGTCAGTTACTTAGTTGATATTTTGAGCCATCGCACTTTATTAAAAGTTAAACAGGCGGAGGACGATGACCGCCTGAGTGCAGGAACAATTTATGTTGCGCCACCGAATTGGCATCTGTTAGTGAAGCCAGAGGGCATTTTGAAGCTAACACAAACGGAACCGTTGCACTTTGTCCGTCCGTCAGCCGATCTCCTTTTTGAGTCGCTGGCAAATACTTACCGCGCTCATGCCATTGCCGTCGTGCTGACAGGAACAGGTGTTGATGGCGCAGACGGCGTAAAAAAACTTAAAGTGATGGGCGGTATTGTGATTGCACAGGATGAAGCCTCTTCCGAATTCTTTGGAATGCCTCATGCAGCAATTCAAACTGGAAACGTAGATCATATCCTTCCCTTGAATGAAATTGCACCTTTTTTGGAAAATCTTGTGACCGTAGGAAAAATTAAATGACTTCCCCACAATCTCCAAATCATAATGCAGAGTTTGAGGCTCTGCTGAACTATCTCAAACGCAATCGAGGCTTCGATTTCACAGGTTATAAACGTTCAAGTTTGATGCGTCGCATCAACAAGCGTATGGAAACAATCGGCGTTGAGGGTTTCACTCAATATATAGAGCATTTAGATCTTCATGCGGATGAATTTGTTCAACTCTTCGACACGATTTTAATCAACGTGACCTCATTTTTCCGTGATCGGGACACCTGGGATTATGTGGAAGCTGAAATTATACCCACAATCGTTGCCAATAAATCTTCCGGTGAAGCGATACGAATTTGGAGTGCTGCTTGTGCTTCTGGCGAAGAGGCTTATTCTCTGGCGATTCTGCTGATTGAGGCAGTCGGCTTAGAGCGTTTCCGCGAACAGGTAAAAATATACGCCACCGATGTCGACGAAGACGCGCTCAATGAAGCACGCCAGGCTAGTTACAGTCAACGGGACATCAGTGAAATTCCGGCACACCTCGTAGAGAAATATTTTGAGAAGACAAACACGGACTATCTATTTCACAAAGATTTACGGCGCTCAGTGATTTTTGGGCGCCACGATCTCATGAAAGATCCACCCATCCCACGTATTGATTTGCTCCTATGTCGCAATGTACTCATGTATTTTAACGCCGAAAGTCAGTCCAGAATATTGGCACGCTTTAATTTTGCACTCAAAGATACAGGCTTCCTTGTGGTAGGGAAAGCAGAGATGCTCTATACACATAATAACTTTTTTGTACCCTTTGACGTCAAGCGCCGTGTTTTCAAAAAAGTTTCACATGTAACCCTGCGCGACCGCCTCAAGAATTTGGGTCAATCAGATACGCTGGAAACCGTAGATCGCCTTGCAAAGCATGTTCGCCTGCGAGAAGCCGCTTTAGAAGCCAGCCCTGAAGCCCAATGCATCGTTGACCTGAACGGCTTTATGATCCTGATTAATGAACGTGCTCGCTCTTTATTGAACTTAGGCGCACTAGACCTGAATCGCCCCATCCAGGAATTGGCGCTGTACAGCCGGATAATCGACTTCAGAACACATATTCAGGAGGCTTATATAGCGACACATCCTGTTATTATGAAGGAAGTACAGTGGACAACCGAGTCCGGTGAAGTTCACATACTGGATATTCACATTGTTCCGCTGCTCGATGAACTCAATCACACGTCGTTTGGCATCAGTTTCATCTTTCGTGATCTCACGATTTATAAACGTTTGCAGGAGAAGTTGGAGAATACCTATCAGGAGTTAGAAACCACCAACGAAGAACTGCACTCCACCAACGAAGAGTTGGAAACCATCAACGAAGAACTGCACTCGACCAACGAAGAGTTAGAAACCACCAACGAAGAACTACACTCGACCAATGAAGAACTGGAGACCATTAATGAGGAATTGCAGGCGACCAATGAAGAAATGCACACAATCAACGAAGAACTCCGTGTACGAAGCGCAAAGTTAAATCAGATCAATGAGTTCCTGGATTCTATTTTGACGAGTATCGGGGGTGGCGTCGTGGTCGTTGATCCTGACCTTCATATTTTGGTTTGGAGCACGAAAATGGAAGATTTGTGGGGATTACGAAACCAGGAAGTTCAAAATAAGAATTTCCTCAACCTCGATATTGGCTTACCTGTCGAACAACTTAGGCAGCCTATTCGAGCTTGCTTGTCAGGTGAAAGTGATCGTATGACCATAAATCTGGATGCGATTAACCGTCGTGGTAAGACAATTCATTGCAAAGTGACCACTACACCATTGCGAGATCACACTGATTCTAAAGTGAACGGTGTAATCTTAATCATGGAAGAACAGGAAATCTGACAGAACTTTATCAAAGTTCTGATACGTATGGCTATTGTAATAACCCTAAAAAAACAATTGTTATGTTATAATTTATGAAACTCTGTTACTGGGTCATACAGATTTAAGTTAACATCTGTATGAACGTTCTTGACTGAAAACAGTTTAGGATGAGCTGATGGCAAGATATAGTCAAGGGACTGCTACCCAAAAAATCACCTATCAAGTTGAGGATCTGCGCACCTCGCTGCTGAAGCTCCTGCAACACGACTCTGCGACCTTAAAACAAGCTGAAGATCTTATCGTCTCGCTCATCGAAGAAACGCGCGTATCTTTGGAAGAGCTTCAAGTCACCGATGAGGAACTACGCCAGCAGAATGAACAGCTTGCGCAATCGCGTTTAGCCCTTGAGATTGAGCGCCATCATTACCATGACCTGTTTGATGCAGCGCCTGTGGGTTACTTAGTGACCAACGTTGAGGGTATGATTCAGGAAGGGAACCAGGCAGCGGCAACGCTGCTCAACGTGCCGCTGAGTCACTTAATTGGCAAGCCGCTTGTGGTGTTTATCCCTGGCGAGGATCGTCCACTTTTCAGACAGCAGCTTATCGAGCTTACCTCATCAGATGAGGTAAAAACCTGGGAAACACATATTCGTCCCCGTCACAGCACTGAAGTCCGCGATATTGCATTTACCGTTGCTCGTGTACTCAACCAAATTGATCGCCGACGAGGGGTGAGCCTGCGTTGGCTGGTTGAAGATATCACAGTTCGCAAACTGGCTGAAACCTATAAACTCAATCATTTTTTCCGTGAATCATTTGAACACGCGGCTGTCGGTATTGCGCACATCGGTCATAAGGGCTATTGGCTGCGTGTGAATCAAAAACTATGCGATTTGCTCGGCTACTCGCGTGAGGAACTGCTGGCTCTGGATCCGCGCATCGTTACTCACCCGGATGATGCGGCTTTATCGACAGAACTTGAGCAGCAGCTAATCAATGGCAATCTGGACAGCGCCTCCATTGAAAAACGTTTCCTGCGCAAGAATGGCGAAACGGTATGGACACATTTAACGATTTCGGCGGTACACAATGCAGCAGGTGAATATGATTACAGCATCGCCGTCATCAATGATATTACGGAACGCAAGCGGCTGATGGCAGACGAACGGGAGCAGCGTGCCTTAGCAGACGCGCTGCGTGACACTGCGATGACGCTCACCAGTACGCTCGATTTTGAAGAAGTGCTTGACCATATTGTTGCCACGATTAGCCGCATCGTCCCCCAAGAAGCCGCCAGTATTTTGTTGGCGGAAGAAGACGGCTTCCATATTGTACGGGGATGGGGATACAACCAGAACATCACCCAACAGCTAGAAGCAGCGCTCAAAAATTTAGGCGTACAGCCTACAGATAACAGTATTTTTGACCACGTAGCCACAACAAAACAGCCTGTTATTTTTTCAAACTGGGAAGACCACGAAGACTGGGAAACAATTCCTGACATACGCAGCATCCGTTCCTTGATCTGTGTGCCAATCATCGTGCGTGATGACGTCATTGGTTTTCTGGAGTTGCATAGTTCGACCCCTCACTTTTTTACAAATCATCATGGCGAACATCTCCAGATATTTGCTGCGCAGGCAGCCATTGCGATTCAAAATGCGCGCGCCCATCAACAGGCACTGCTGCTGGCGGCCCATGAGGAACGCCAGCGTCTCGCCCGTGATTTACACGATGCGGTCACACAGACGTTATTTACGGCGAGCCTGATTTCTGAGTCACTGCTGCGCTTGGGAAAAAAGAAGCCTGAACAAATCTGGCAGCACTTGGAGAAGCTGCATCAACTAAATCGAGGCGCGTTGGCAGAAATGCGCACGCTGCTCGTGGAATTGCGCCCTGATTATTTGTTGAAGATGCATCTCTCTACTCAGCTTCACCAGCTTGCAGATGCAGTAAAAAGTCGAAAGGACATTGATATCGTCGTGACGGCGAAAGACGACATCGCTATACCGCCTGAGACGCAGATTGTGCTTTATCGAATTGCCCAGGAAGCACTGAATAACGTGGTGAAGCACTCCCACGCCAGTAGTATAGAGATCGGGCTGCACAATCACAATGGCAAAGTAATTCTTTTTATTCGGGATAACGGAAACGGTTTCGACCCACAAAAAGATAGTTCTGGCATGGGCATGGATACCATGCAGGAACGTGCAGCCTCGATCAACGCATCACTTCAAATTTCAACTGCGTTCGGCAGAGGCACTGAAATCGCAGTCACTTGGAACCAAACGGCTGAAGTGTAGATCAGCACTCAGAGCATATTTTGTAAATATTATTCACTGACGTTACGCATCCGTTCGCTGTTGTGGACGCTGGCAGTTCAAAACTGCCCGCTCTGTGATTTGGAAACCCGTGAACGGGTTGGGTGCTGCGGTTTTTCAACCTCTTCAGAGGTTTACCAATCTCTACTAGCTCTGGGTTTTGAACCCAGAGCGGTCAACTGCGTAACGTCAGTTATTCAAACCACCCTTCCTTAAAGCCTATTTTCTTGCTTGACAGCCCGCCACGCGCAGTATTTCCCCCTATCCATGTGCCCAGACTCCCCTTTCCACACGCATTTTAAAATTAGGTAAGCGAAGCGGCAGGATCAAGAGGGTGAGGTCAATGCGAACACTCAACATCACTCCACAAAATACCAACCCTTATAAAGCCTAAGGGTGAGGTCATAACGAATACTCGTTACCCGTGTTCCAACATTTCATATAGTAAACCTGTTCTACCGACTAATGACTAATGACTACCGACTGCCGACTAACCAACGTAAACCTGCAAAAATTAAAAATTAATAAATTTTTGATAAAATCCTCAAGGCTTGTCTATTTGATTTCTCCCTAAAATGGGGTATAGCGTACGGCACACTTGGCGTATATAGTAATTCATACACCACCTTCTGATACGCAATAGCGTTCCTTCTTCAGCCTCATAGATATAAAACTTTGTTGATGAAATGAGCGAAGCGTGGTAGGGTAGTAAGGTACGGGTCGTTTACCATTAAACAGGGCATCCAGGCTATGGAGAACGAAACCAAAGTAACACCTTGGCAGGGTTGGACACTTTTCATCCTGCGTTGGGGTCTCATGATCGCCGCTTCACTGGCGTATCACTCACTGCGAAGAGATGCTCCATTGAGTGAAATCAGCATTCCATTCGTCATCGGCGCAGCGTTGAATCTGTTGCTGGCGGCGTTTCTCGTTTTCCCTGCCTTTCACAAAGCAGTACCGTTTGCCAGCCTTCCAGGAGATTGGGTACTAGCGGGTCTTTACGTCCAGCTTGCTTTGACCACAAACAATACCCTCTTTCTTACTGCCGTTGTCAGCGCAGTATTGATGATGGGCATGTTCACAGCAGGACCGTTCATCGGTATTATCAGCGCAATCGGTACGATAGGCACAGCACTCATTGTCATTGGCATCAACACCAAGCTGCCGCTGAGTCAACTGCTCTCGGATTATTCACAGCCGTTGCTATTCATGACTCTGATCGCCGTCCTCTGCGGTGTCTGGTCATTTGTACTGGATCACCTCATCAGAACGCAGCGTAACGAGCTGCACGCGGTTGCTTCTACGCGCTCCAAGCAGCTTTTAGACATCCGTGAGCGCACAAAAGCCATGTATGAAATGGCATCAACTCTCAGTAGTACGCTTCATTACCAGAAAATTCTTGATGCGCTGCTTGATGTTGGTCGTGTGAGCCTTCGGGAGCGCGGTAACCAGCGCATGGCAAGTGCTGTCCTTCTCTTCCGCGCAGGTGATAATGCACTCCAGGTAACAACCTCGCGCGGGATGCGTCACGTTGACGAAGCCCGTGTCGTTCAGGGGGAAGGCGGCATCATTGGTGAAGCGCTCACCCAATGCATTCCCATCATAGGCAAAGAAATCACCAAAGACCCGGAACTCCAATATTTTGTAGCGTTTCAAGGGATGCGCTCGACACTCTGTATCCCGCTGCGCGCAGGTTACAATAACTTCGGTGTAATTCTCTACGCTTGTGATGCGCCTAACGCCTTTAACGAAGAAAGTATCGAATTGTTGACGGCGATCAGCACGCAAGCAACCATCGCACTGCAAAATGCGGTGCTTTATCGCAATGTTCTGGAAGAAAAAGAGCGCATTGTCGAAGTCGAAGAAGAAGCACGCAAGAAATTAGCCCGCGATCTTCACGATGGACCCACACAAACGGTTTCGGCAATCGCCATGCGTATGAGCTATATTTATCGCCTTCTGGAACGCCAACCTGAGCAAGTTCCGGCAGAACTCAAGAAAGTCGAAGACCTCGCGCGCAATACCACCAAAGAAATTCGCCATTTGCTGTTCGGTCTGCGCCCATTAGTTCTGGAATCACAGGGTCTCACCGCAGCGCTCGGTCAGCTTGCCGAAAAGATGAAAGAGACTTACGGACAAAATGTAGCCGTTCGTGTCGCGCGCGATGTCGAGCCTTATATTGATAGCCACCAGCAAGGCACGATGTTTTACATTGCGGAAGAAGCTGTCAACAATGCCCGTAAGCACGCCGAAGCAGAAGTGATTAGTGTCACGGTAACACGTAAGGATCAGATGGTATTTCTTCAAATCTCTGACAATGGCGTGGGCTTCGATTTAGGTGCGGTGGATGCCAACTATGACAAGCGCGGCAGCTTAGGCATGGTTAACATGCGCGAACGCACTGAACTGTTAGAGGGTTCTCTGCGTATAGAAAGCGCTGAAGGCAAAGGCACAACCATCACCATTGCTTTCCCCTTAAAAGAAGGCGCTGCCAAGAAAGTCGCACAAAAGAGTAGTAAGCCGACGACAAAACTCGACGCAATGACACTCGAAAAACTGGGAAACAACGCCTCACAGCGCTAGGATGACTCATTCTCCACTAGCTGCTCAACGCGGCGAACCAAGCTATGTTTGGCGCGAAGGACAAGAACGCCGCCTCCAAATGATCGCACAGTGGGCAAAACTCGAAAATGCTGCTGTGTTGATCGCTGGATGCGGTGTAGGCATGTATGCCGCGCAGATTCGCCATCGATTTACTCCTCATGTTGAAGCTTTCGACATTGAAATGGAACGTGTACAGGAGACCCGTGCCGAAGTTTCACATGCCGTTGTCGCGGCGGCAGAAGCCGTTCCTTATCAATCGAATACTTTCGACACAATCTTATCGCATGAAGTATTAGAACACGTCAACGATGATCGCGCGGCAGTACGCGAGATGGTGCGCGTCCTCAAACCCGGCGGGCGCATCATTATTTTTGTGCCTAATCGTTGGTATCCATTTGAGACGCACGGGTATTTCTGGCGTGGAGAATATCATTTCGGCAACACACCCCTCATGAATTATTTGCCCGATGTCCTGCGGAATAAGTTAGCTCCGCATGTTCGTGCTTACACAGGGCGTGGCTTGCGGCGGCTCTTTGATGGCGAACCCACCAAAATAATCCACCATACGCGCATCTACGGCGGCTATGACAATATCATCGCGCGTTTGGGAACACAGGGACGCATCATCCGCAATGCGCTCTATGCGTTTGAAAACACCCCGTTAGATATTCTTGGTTTATCGCATTTGCTGGTTGTGGAAAAAACGCGGTAACTACTTCTTATCGATCCATACGGGTAAGTGACCGAGTGCAATAACTCCTGTCCACTGCGAACGTTCACCCTCTGTGAATATTGCCGCTTCTGCGACGACACGCGCTTGCGCTTTATTCATAATCAAGCGCATACCTTGTAACGTACTTCCTGTTGAAATCACATCATCGACTAATGCGACCCGTTTGTTATCCACCAGCGCCCGATCTTTTTCATCCAGATACAGTGTTTGCGGCGCACCAGTGGTAATACTCAAAGTCTCAGATTGCAGTGCATCGCCCATATAGGGTTTATAAGCCTTACGCAGCACGACATACGGGATGTCCATCTGCGCGCTGATTTCATACGCCAGTGGAATACTTTTCGCTTCCGCTGTCACAATCACTTCAGGATCACGTTCGCGGATCAAGGGCACAAGCGCTTTGGCTGCTGCTTCTGTCAGTTCCGTATCGCCTAAAATATTTACAATCGCAATACGCACACCATCTGCAACCTCAAACAGTCTTAAATCTCGCTGTACGCCTGCAACACTGACTGCATAGGTTTCGTAGGGTTGTGTCATCTCTTATCCTTCAGCATCCAGAAAAATCAGCTTTTCGCCAGATAAATTGACCTCGTCGCCAACACTCAACGTGTGTTGACCCTTAAGCGGTGCGCCATTGACGATAGTTCCATTCGTACTGCCAACATCTTCCAGAATGAGTTTATTGCTCTCTCGTTTGATTTGACAGTGAAAACGGGAAACACCCGGCGTACTGATGATAATCTCATTATGGGTTGCCCGCCCGATACGGATTAAATCACCTTGCAAAGCAAACGTTTTGCTGTTCCACTTCACAGCAGTTGGAGGGGCGCTGGATTTATGAGGGGCGGGTGCTGGTGGTGGCGCTGGGGACTCGACAGGTGCGGTGCGCTGCTTCTCACGCATACGCAGCACCTGAGTGCTTTCATGGCGATCCATCATGGTATAAAACGCTTGCGTAGACATCGTTTTGCGGCTGTAATCATCATAGGACTCCGCGCCACGATCCATCTCTGCGGCTTGTTTCATCAGCGCATCGCGTTCTTCATCGACTCGTGCATCATCAAGCCCTGCCTGCTGCATAATCTCTGCGGCAGAGCGCAAAACCCGCGCAGCATCTGAGTAGTGTCCTTTGTCGGCGTGCTGGACAGCTTCTGCACGCGCTTGCGCCGCTTTCAGCAGTAACACTGACCGCTTGACCTCTGGGTTCGCCAATTCTGGTACAGCTTCGGGTGGCGCAACGTTGACGTTGACCGGAAGGTCCCATACGCGATGCTGGGTGCCTTTTTCGGTCAGTTCATCGTATTCAAAATGCAAGTTGGCGATTTGCTGCTGACCGAGTGTATGCAATGCGGGGATATTGAGTTCTAGTAATAAAG
>CALMZT010001079.1 GCA_937870805.1 uncultured Chloroflexota bacterium | reverse complement strand
ATATAGCTTTCAGTTTTCGTGCCATTTCATCTCACTTCTGTAACATCTGGAAAGTTCACGGTATCCCTGATGATTACAAACAAAGTATAGCGTGTACCTAAGCTGAGCAGATATCCAGAACAAACGACCCGTACTCCTGGCGTATCCATCCGCTGCTGACGCGAGTTCAAAGATTATTAAATACTTAAATAGTGATGACTCCGTTGTGCATCAACCATTGCACTGCCTCATGCACCGCTCGCAGCGATGTGTAGCGCGGCTGATAGTTGATTAACCGCTGTGCTTTAGAAATACTCGCATTAGGACTGTGCGCGATATGATCCCAAGTCGCGTCAGCGTCGGCTTCGGAGACGGTTGTACGCCATTCCTGCCAGGAGAGAAATTTGAGCTTTGCCTCATATCCAAACCATCTCGCTGCTGCTTCCGCATAGCCTCGCAGCGTCAACGCGGCAGGTGAAACTGTGTGGAAGGTCGCGCCAACGCTGGTGCTCCAATGCGTGATCGCTTGCAGAAACGCCTGTGCGACATCTTCTGCGTGTACATGATGCACAGTTTCCAGACCCAGATTCGGTAATGCCAGTTCTTCGCCGCGCGCCAGACAAGCAAACACTTGTGGGTTGAAATTGCCTGCTGGATTGAGTGGATTATAGCCCGGTCCTACAATATGCCCTACCCGCAGGATTGTCGCAGGGAAACCGTTCTGGCGCGCTTCTTTGAGCAGATACGCTTCAATCGCTGCTTTCTGAATGCCATACTCACCGAAGGGATAACAAGGCTGATCTTCTGTCGCAGGCACCTGTGTGCTGTGACCGTGAACCCAGATCGTGCCACAGTGCAAAAAGTGCAGTACTTCGCCGTGCAGCGTTTCGACAATTTGGCGTGCGCTGGCTTCGGTGAAGCAGATCAGGTCGATGACCACATCCGGTTTTAAGTCGCGTACACGCCGCCCAAATGTGCCCGCTTGATCTTCTGCTTCGCGGTCAGCGACAACCTGTTCCACGTCATTCCAGGCGGCGTGAGGCAGATAAGGTTTGCTGTTTCCGCGTGTGATATTAGTGACTTTATAGCCTTTCTCTACCAGCATAGGAACGAGATATGTTCCAATGTGTCCCGCGCCCCCGATGATCACCACGCGCATATATTTTCCCTTTATTAGATTGCCCAGGATAGAGTAAGTAGGAATGCAGCAGACTACATTCCTACTCCCGATCACCCTCTTGGTTTAGAGGAAATTCAATTCCTCCGTTTTTAAGGGTGACAACTTAGCTGCTCCTTACGAGTGTGAAGCGTGCTAGTCTACTGTGAAACTGTAAATCGTCGTTGACTGAAAGGTATCTCCGGGTCTGAGCTCGGTAGACGGGAAGTCCGGCTGATTTGGTGAGTCAGGGTAGTGCTGCGTTTCCAAAGCGAACGCATCCCCCTGACGATACATGACGTCACTGGAACCTACTAACGTCCCATCTAAGAAATTACCCGTATAGAATTGGATGCCCGGTTCTGTCGTCCAGACTTCCATGATACGACCAGAATTTGGCTCATACACGCGCGCCGCCAATTCTAACGTACTGTCATCAGAGCGATTCAACACGAAATTGTGGTCGTAACCGCGTCCTATGACCATCTGCGGATGATTGGAGCGAATGCCGGCGCCGATGCGAACAGGTATACGTAAGTCGAAAGGCGTTTCATCAACAGGGGCAATTTCACCCGTTGGAATCAACGTCTCATCTACAGGGGTATAGGCGTCAGCGTTAATCATGATGATATGATCGTAAATGGTCCCTGCTCCATTGCCTGCCAGGTTGAAGTACGAATGGTTGGTTAGGTTCAAAACTGTCGGCGCGTCCGTCGTTGCCTCATAGTCGATTCGCAGTTCATTGGCATCGGTTAAGGTATAGACCACCGTAACTGATAAATTGCCGGGATAGCCTTCTTCACCGTCGGGACTGAGATAGGAGAGGGATAGACCTACTTCACCATCCCCTTCAATCTCTTCAGCCGTCCACACTTGATTGTCGAATCCATTAATTCCACCGTGTAGTGAGTTCGGGCCGTTATTAGCAGCAAGGGTATAGACTGTACCATCAAGGGTGAACGTCGCGTTGGCGATGCGATTGGCGTAGCGCCCGGTGATGTTACCGAAATAGGGACTGCGGGTTTCATAGTCGGCAAGATTATCAAAGCCCAGTACCACGTTAGTCATCACGCCGTAGCGATCCGGCACACGAATTGACGTAATTGCTCCGCCATAGGTGATGATTTTGACCTCCATACCACTGCTATTGGTCAAGGTGTATTCCTCTACTGCTATGCCCGCAGCAGTCGTTCCGAAGGGTTGGCTTTCAATTGTACTCACAGCAGTAACCATTGAGTTTGTGAAAAGAAGGATGAGGATCAGGGGCAGCAATTTGACGGAATTCCTGGCGGTGTGCAACAATGCACTACCGCGAAACAGCGTATATTGCAGTTTCATGGTTAGTATACCTCTCTATGGGGTGTATTATATTTGTAGTGCGGGCAGAGGCGTGTCCCCTCTGCCCGTATCACTGGCAGCTTACTGCGCGCGCCAGTATTGGCTGTTTGATTGGTTGATGACCACGACGCCCGTATCAACGTTTGGCGGCAGTGGTGAAATACCGGCAGCTTGCCAGTCCGTGACTGATTCGATTTTGCCGTTGGCAACCATGTAGACGAACATCATGCCCCAGAAGCCCATCTGCCAGGTACCTTGCGCCAGTGTTGCGCCTAAATCTCCGTTGTCAATCAGATCAAGCGTGCCTTCATCATAATCAAAACCGATGTGCTGAACGTCGGCAATCACGCCTGCCTCACGTAGTGCCTGTGACGAGCCTACTGCCGCAGAAGCGTTGGTGCTGAATACACCGCGAATATCGGGGTCAGCTTGTAAAAGCGCTGATAAGCCTGTCGCTGCCCCTTCTGCGGTGTTCTGGTTATCGACAATGTATTCATCGCCAACCGTGATGTTGGGGAATTCTGCTCTAATGGTGTCGATGAAGCCGTTGGTGCGTTCCAGTAGATTTCCCTGTGAGGGCACCGTGATAACGGCGGCTTTGCCAGTGTCGATGAGCGGACCCAGATAGCGTGCAGCGGTGACACCTGCCTGATAATTGCCTGTGCCCAGGAACGAATAGCGCTTGCTCAGAGGCGAGTCAGCATCGAAGGTTACGAGTGGTATGCCACTCTCAATAGCACTGTCAATGGTTGGCTTAAGTCCTTCAGGATTGATGACTGTCACAAGGATACCTGCTGGTTGCTGCGCAATTGTTTCCTCTAGCACGCGCACTTCGGCTGTCAGGTCATAGTCCGGTGTGCCTGTATAAACTGCTTCGACTCCAAGAAATTCGGCGGCGTCCTGCATCCCGCGATAGGCGTCACGCCAGTAGTCGATGCCCGACAAAAAAGTGACCATATAATAGGTCTGGCTGTCCTGCGCTTTCGCAGGGATGATACCCCGCGATAGCAGCAGCCCGGCGGCAGTAGCGATACTCGACTTCTTAAGAAAATCACGTCTGTTCACTTTTTATCCTTTCGAGATCTGAACGAATGAAAATCAATTGTCACTCACGAAGTCTTTTTAGCTCGTGAGCGGGTTTGCCAGCGCTGACTCACGGTATCAAACCCTACCGCGAGCAGCAGCACAACTCCCATCACTAGCTGCTGCCAGTACACCGGTACACGCAGCAAAATCATGCCGTTATTGATGAAGCCGACGAAAATCAATCCGAACAGTCCACCAATGACGGTTCCCTTGCCACCGCGCAGGCTGCACCCACCGATGATGCAGGCAGCGATGATTCGTAATTCTTCTCCCACGGCAGTGCCAGGGTCGGCAACAGTAAAGCGTGACGCAGAGAGTACGCCTGCTAAGGCGGCTAACATGGCAGATAGTGTGTATACGGCGATTTTTACACGGTCTACATTAATGCCGGAGAGGCGTGCGGCTTCCTCGTTCCCTCCAACATAATAAATCTGCCGAAACCATGCGGAACGCCGCATCAGCAAGTCTCCAAGCAGAATGATGAATAGTGCGATGAGGATGAGGTTGGGGATTTCGAGAAACTTGCCTTGACCGTAGATTAAAAATTCTTCGGGAAAATTGGCAAGCGGACGCCCCTCCGTGATTGCCAGGCTGATTCCGCGCGCAATCCCTAACATACCTAGCGTTGTGATGAACGGGTTGATCTGCACCTTTGTAATCAACAGCCCGCTTACGAAGCCGGTCAGAATGCCACCTACTAAGCCAGATAACATAGCGATTGGGATGGGCAGTTCAGCTTGTAAGGCAACACCCGTGATGACGCCGCCCATGGCAAACACGGAGCCTACGGAAAGATCGAAGCCACCTGATACCAGCGCCGCCGTCATGCCTAATATCATGACAGCAGAGGTTGCAAAGCCTAAACTAATCGCACTGAGGTTAGGTGTGGTAAAAAAGCGACCCGTGATAAGATGCAGCGCCAAACCGATCAAAACAATCATGACCACGAGCGCAAACTCACGCGCTCGCATCAAGGACATGAGAAAACTCGGCAGAGGAGTTGCCTTATTTTTCACAGGTATATCCCTTAAGGGTGTTGTGTTATCCATAATGTATTTGCTCACTTTTTGAGACACTCGCTGAGTGGATAATCTTTTCTTCCGTTGCGTCGGCAGCCAAAATTTCGTTGACGATTTCACCCTCGTGCATGACGAGAATGCGATCACTCATGCCCAGTACTTCTGGCAGTTCCGACGAAATCATGATGACACCGACGCCGCTGTCAGCAAGTGCGCGCAAAAGAAAATGAATCTCTTTCTTTGCTCCCACATCAATGCCACGTGTAGGTTCATCCACGATCAGGATTTTCGGCTTAATCGACAGCCATTTCGCAACTAACGCCTTTTGCTGATTGCCGCCGCTCAAACGCCGCACTTCCTGATCGATATGAGGGGTGCTGATATTCAACTGCTGCACATAATGTTGGGCGAGTAAACGTTCTTTGGCAGGCACGATAAAACCTCCTGCGCTCACCTGATTTATGACAGCAGCTTCGACATTCAGTTTGATACTCATTTCCAGGAATAACCCGGCAGCTTTGCGATCTTCTGGCAGGTAACCAATGCCATATTCAATTGCCTTTTGCGGCGAGTCGATGTTGATTGGCAGTCCATTCAGCAAAATTTCGCCTTCTGCTTTTGGATCTGCGCCGAAAATGGCTCGTGCCAATTCGCTGCGTCCTGAACCAATGAGTCCAGCAAAGCCTAAGACTTCCCCTTGATAAAGTGAGAAGCTGTTGTAGTTTGCCGAACCAGGCAGCCGTAAATTGCGCACTTCAAAGAAAGGTAGAGTGCTGACTTTGCCTTTCGGCGGGTACATGGTCCCTAATTCACGCCCGACCATCATGCGAACCACCTGTTCAGGCGTTACATCGCTAATCTTTTCCGTGCCAACATACTTTCCATCGCGCAGCACGGTCACACGATCCGCTACCGCGAACACTTCTTTGAGTTTGTGGCTGATATACAAAATGCCAACGCCATCGGCAGCCAATCGCCGCAGAAATTCCAGCAGCCTTTGCGCTTCGTAATCCGTCAATGCCGAGGTCGGTTCATCCAAAATCAGCACTTTGCAGTTGAAGGATAAGGCTTTTGTGATCTCGACAAGCTGCTGATTGGCAACGGACAACATTTCCACAGGCCCGCGTGGGTCAACGCCAACCTGTAACTTTTCTAACACCTTTGCAGCGTTTTGGAAAAGTTCACCGTAGCGCACCATACCCCAAAAATTTGTCGGCAGTCGTCCCGGAAAAATATTCTCGGCAACGGTGAGTGTGGGCACTACACTGAGTTCCTGATGAACGATGTCTATACCCAGCATCAGCGCTTCACGAGGACTTGTGGGCGCGATAGGACGCCCTTCAAAGCGGATTTCACCTGCGTCAGCCGTATTCACTCCGGCAAGGATTTTCATGAGGGTACTTTTGCCAGCACCATTTTCACCGATGACGGCGTGGATTTCGCCCGCTTGTAACTCCAGGCGCACGTTATCGAGCGCCAGCGTGCCAAGGAATTGTTTGGTAATTCCTGTGGCTTCTAGTAAAAAAGACATACGTAAAATCTCAAATCCATCTAAATGAATTTTTCAAAACTATAAACACTTGCCTCTGCTTAGAGCAGTGGAGTTTAATCATCCAGCTTGCATCAACCTGTGAAATTTACCGAGATTATTGGGTTATGCAATCGTATGCTGTCAATCGTATGATACTATATCGTCTTTGCAGCTAAGTGTCAATAAAAGTGCAGATGAGAAATTTCTGGGAGCTGCAAATTTTACAGTGCCGGGTTGCTCCCAATGATAGTATCTAACCCTTTTAGTTCGGTCAACACCATTAAAGAAAGGCGGCACCACAAGCGGCAGTACACACGCTTAAGCCTAATACAAAAGTTTACACCTGTGAAATCGAAACCTTGGCAGCCTTTGCGGCAGCATTGAATGCCGGTGAAATAGCAAACGAACTTCGTGGATGGTATCGGTAGCGGCAGCGTTTTGCCGGAGAGGTGGGCGTTACCGCGAATACTGCTTGATGGTTCGCTAGTGATGTCGTTAGCAGAAGCCGTGCGCTTGCTGGCAGAACCCAACCAGGTAATCGTGGAAGGTGCAGGCACGACTCCGGTTGCAGCGGTGTTATCGGGCAAGGCTGGCAGCCGTACTAAAGCCGACGATTATCGTTGTTGAGAAAAGTACCCGAGAGGCACGCCATGATTTGAGCGCGCCTCATCACGACAGCAGCCTTATCTGGCTTGTGACATCCCTTCCATCTGCGCAATAATTTTCAGCATGATCTCATCTGCGCCGCCGCCGATGCTGATCAGCCGCGAGTCACGGAAATAGCGCGAAATCGGCGTCTCTTCCATGTAACCCATGCCGCCGTAAAACTGCAAACACGTATCCGCCACTTCGCGCGCCAGCCGTCCTGCCTTCAGCTTGCACATCGACGCAATTTTCACCACGCTCATATCGCGCGCATCGGCGTTGTGCTTAGCGTCTTCCACGAGGCTGGCGCAGTAGTAATTCAACTGCTTAGCGGCTTCGATCTCCGTCAGCAGTTCGCCCAACTTGAACTGTATCCACTGGTTGGCGATCAGCGGCTTGCCGAAGGCTTTGCGCTCCTGGCAGTATTTGATCGTCTCGCGCACCGCCAGCTCCGCGCCCGCCACCGTGCCAATCGCGCCGACGACACGCTCAATCTGAAACTGTTCCATCTGGTAATAAAAGCCCATGCCTTCATCACCGATGCGGTTGCTCACGGGCACACGCACGTTCTCAAACGTCAGCAGCCCGGTATCGCTGCTGTGATTGCCCAGCTTCTTCAGCTTCTTGCTCACGATAAAGCCCGGCGTTTTGGTCGGCACCATAATCAGCGACATGCCATGATAATCTTCGCCTGATGATGTGCGCGCCAGCAGGCAAATCCAATCAGCTTGCGTGCCGTTGGTAATGTACATCTTGCTGCCGTTGATGACATATTCGTCGCCCTCACGTTTCGCCGTCGTGCGGATGCTCGCCACATCTGAGCCAGCATCCGGTTCAGTCACTGCAATTGCGCCGACCATCTCCCCACGCAGAGCAGGCGCAAGATATTTTTCCTTCAGTTCATGTGAGCCGTATTTCGCCAGCGCGGGTGTACACATATCGGTATGCACGCTGATGGCCATCGGCACGCCGCCCACACCGCAGCGTGACAGTTCCTCGCACAAAATCACCGTGAACCAGAAGTCAGCATTCGCGCCGCCGTAAGCCTCGTCATAGTTCAAGCCGAGAAAGCCAAGCTGTCCCATCTTCTTGAACAACTCGTGCAGTGGAGCGATTTCGGCGGCTTCCCATTCGTCGACGTAGGGCGTGATTTCCTTGTCCACGAAATTGCGCACCGACTTGCGGAACATCTCGTGTTCTTCGGTGAAGGGCTTGTACGGGTTCACGCGGGGTTGTGTATCGAGTATCATTTCGCATCCTTAAAATTAACTTCTGTTTTGACCGTTATGTGCTTTTCATTGGCGTTGGCTCAGCGATTTCTATACCTTCGCCCAGAGCCGTTTCCAGCCATAGAATCTTTGCTTCATCAATCATCGTGAGCACTTCCTCTCGTGATGCGCCTTGTGTCATGCAGCCCCGTAACAAAGGAATCTCCGCGAACCAATAACCATCTTCGTCCGGTGTCAGTTCAATGGTATAGGGGAGCGATAGGTAGTATTCGAGTGTTTTATTCATCTTCACCTGCATCTTCCTCATCTATCAAAATTTCCGCTTCGATTAACTCAATAAACTTTAGTGCCTTTTTCACGTAAACCGCTTGCAATGGGTGCTTGTCGGGCACAACTAGAGTTTCTGATTTGCCACTGACTTGCCCTACGAAGGAGTTATGGCTACCTTTGGTTCTTTTTAAGATAAATCCATAACCTTCTAGCAATTTTCGCAAATCTTCAAAAGAAACATTCTTTGGATTTTGCCGAATACGCTGCAATAGCTTCTTTCGTTTGCTCATCTATTACTCCACCACGATTTCCTCAAACAAATCTTCGACAGGCATACAATAATCAGGCAGCACATCGCCGCCGTCAATCATATCACTCTCTCTGAGTACCATACCCTTATCTCTTGCTATGTAAACATCAATCAATCTTGATCTCGCATAAATCACCCATACGAGGCGCTTTCCCGATGCAAACGCCTCATCTAGCCACTGATGCAAATCCTCGTGTGTATCTTCACGCTTTATGACAATCGCCTGAAAATCGGGCGCAGTTGGCAGCTTTTCCATAATCACCTGATAGGTTGTATACGGTACATCCTTTTCGACAGGCACGGCGTTGTAGCCTTTGCCGCGCACATAAACTGCGATGGGCGTTGTCAGTTTATCCTCAAATGCATCTTCAATCGTGCCTTCAAACAGCACAAAAATCGGATATGAACCTTTGCGACAATATGCCCTCGCCTCATCCTCCGTCTGAAAACCATTCATCTCAATCTTGTCTGACAGATTCAAAGTCACGTAAGGCATACTGCTCTCCTTCTTAACTTGGCGTTCTTTGCGTCTTGGCGGTTCAATCCAACTTCTCAACCAATTACCGCCAACAAACTCTCCACCCGCGCGCGATTCTCTACCCCTCCATTGTACTTGGCTTTGTTCGCTTCCAGATACAACATCAGCCGCAGTTCCAACAGCGACAAATTCCACACCCCTGCCTTCTTAAAGTTCCGCAACTGCTGCGCATACCACGCCGTCGGACGAATTCCCATTTCCCGACACACTTTTTCGCCATCCAACAGCGCCGCAAATTGTTTCCACTCATCGTAACGCGGTTGCTTCAAATCCATGCTATTCGCCTCGCTCATCAAACGCGCCCCGCCATCGCCCTGCTCACGTTTACGCGCTGCGCGTTCCGATGTTGAGCGTGAGTTACGCGTCGCCGTGCTCAAAGGCGTGATTTTGACAGTCTTTGGCGTCAGCCGTGTAATGACTCCTGACAGCTTTTCCTCATCGTAACGCTGCAATAACTCTTGAAGCCGCGCTACCCTCAACTCACGCTGCGCATCCGAAATTCGTACTAAAATCACGCCATACGTCGGCAAATTATCCCTAAAAATCAACGTCCCGAAATCCAAATCGTGATGCAAAATGATCCGTTTTTCCCTCAAACCCCATGCCAGAATTACTTCATCTGTGCTGCCAGGCGAAAGCTCAGCCACCGCCGCCACGTTATGCCCAAGCTCACGCAGCACGGCAATCATCAACGGATCAAAGCTTTCATCGGCTAAAAATCGCATCATTACATCCTGAAGCTCCCGTATTTCGGCGTGCCTTCGCTCACCCAATCACGGTTGTAGCTCATGCTCAAGCCAATCGTCAGCGCCTGCCGTGTGGCTCTTGGGTCTATAATCCCATCATCCCACAATCGTGCTGTTGCATAGTAGGCGTCGGCTTCTTTGTCGAACTGCTGCTTCACGATGGCTTTCATCAGCTCAATTTGCGGCATATCCGGCTCTTGTCCTTTGCGCCGCGCAGACTGCTCCTGCACGATGCCGAGCACGCCCGCTGCCTGTTCGCCGCCCATCACGCCGATTTTGCTGTTAGGGTAGGTGAACAGCAGGCGCGGGTCATAGGCACGTCCACACATGGCATAGTTGCCTGCGCCGAAACTGCTGCCGGCAATGATCGTGAACTGCGGCACGCTGCTGTTGGCGACAGCATTTATCATCTTCGCGCCATGCTTGACAATGCCACCTTCTTCGTAATTCTGCCCGACCATGAAACCAGTGATATTTTGTAAGTAGATTAGCGGTGTGCGGCTGTGATTGCATAGCTGAATGAACTGTGCTGCCTTGTTAGCGCTGTCCGAAAACAGAATGCCGTTGTTGCCGAGAATACCCACCGGAAAGCCGTTGATATGTGCGTGCCCACAGATAAGCGTACCGCCGAAATCCGACTTGAACTCCAACAAGCGTGAACCATCCACGATGCGCGCAATCTCTTCGCGGATGTCCAGCGGCTTGCGCAGCACATCCATCGGGATA
>CALMZT010001078.1 GCA_937870805.1 uncultured Chloroflexota bacterium | reverse complement strand
CGCTGGCGAAGTGGTCGGCCGAGGCCGTGCGCGAGTTCGTCGCCGCGTCGGGGGCGCCGGTGCCGCCGCGGGTCGTGTGGTTGACGCACGCCGCCGGCCGCCTCCCCGGTCTCGGCCGCGCCGTACATCTGCACTCCCCGGAGGGGACGGCGGTCGAACTCCTCCCGCCCGGTGCCGTCGCCCACGCCGCCGCCAACGCTGCCGGGCAAGGCTGGTCAGTGCCTTACTATGCGCCGGAAGCGGGTCGCTACACCCCCCATCCTGTCAAGTCAATCTATTATCACTTCACGATAGACAATCCGTTGGCAGCCGTCCTTCCCCGCACATTCATTCACTGTACGGTGCGGCGATCCGAACCCGTCTATGATCGAGCACTTGCCCCCATCCGTGAAATGGCACAGCAGGCGCAGAATGATCCTGCGTGGCGCTACCGTGAGCTTGCTGCTGATCACACCAACTGTTGGGAAACGCATCATCAGGAAATCGCCGACTTATTCATGGAAGTTGCCTAACTCACCTTACGCACTCGCTCGCTGTTGTAGACGCTGGCAGTTTTGAACTGCCAGCTATCTGATTTGGAAACCCGTGAACGGGTTGAGCGTTACGATTTTTCAACCTCTTGAGAGGTTTACAAACCCTCTCCTAGCTCTGGGTTCAAAACCCAGAGCGGTAAACTGCGTGAGTCGCCTAAATAAAAACAGCGCGCTCTTTTTGATAAGAACGCGCTGTTCATTCGATCTGCCTTGCTCTAAGCCGCATACACATTCCTTTTGGGGTCTTGTAAAGCGGTGGGATGCAGCATCCCGGCGATGACCGCCTGTGAGCAGGCGATACCCGGTGATTGGCGCGGGTCGTTGGAGCAGGCTTCAGTATAAGCGCAGCGGGCGACCAGTTGATGCGCCTCAGAAAACAAATCCTGTGTCACACTCGTATCAATGGCGTCTTGCTGCTGCCACCAGCGGATATGTTTATAAATCGGCTGTTCGATGATCTCGCTGTCCAGCAGTCCCGCAATCGTGCGCTGCTGGTCAAGGATATGGTTGTATAATGTCCATGCTTCAGTGGGGCTTCCCGGCTTCAAGCGGTAGCTCTTACCATAACGTGCCTGGAAGATGGCAGCAAGTTCAGTCAATAGAGTCGTTTCTTCGACAACGCGACGTGCAATCGCAATATTCATCCTAGTTTCTTGGACACCTCTTTCTTTAACCATGTGTTATTGGATTTAACATGAATTTAACAGAAAGCTGCTCAAAATGCAATAGTCTTACGGTACTTATCGCGAAAGTTTAAAGAACTTTTAAGAAGTTTTATGCAACTTTAAGTTAAAGTTGTTGCTTGTTCAATAGAAAGGCAAAATCCTAAGACTGGTGGACAGTCTTAGGATAGATAGTGATGCAGTTGAACGATTAAAGACGGAATTCCGCGTAGCGCGCATCAACGTGCCCTGAGGTATCAAAACCCGCCGCCAGGCAAAATCTGCAAACCTCTCAAGAGGTTGGTGAGCCAACATGCAGCGCGAGAACAACCCTTTCAAGGGTTTCCAAACCACTCTTAGCCGGAGGTTTTGAACTTCTGGCGCTGGCAACGCAAGCGTTAAGACTTATCTTGATGCCTGAATACCAATGTGTCTACCCATAATTGCGGGCGTACACGTTGGTGCGCCCCTACGCTTTTCTCGGCGTTATACGTTGTACTTCTTCCCTTTGCGACCTTTGCGCCTTTGCGGTTCAATTTCTCCTATCCGCCGCCCAGTTTTGCGACGATTCCGGCAATCCGCCGCTCACGGGTTTCCTGCGTCTTGGCATCCTCGACTTGTCGCGCATGTTCCTTGCGTGTCGAGTAGTTCAAAGCGTCGAATGCCGCTGTTGCGCCCGGCTTCTGCGCGAGTGCCGCCGCCAGATCGGCAGGAACCTCAACGACGCGCGGCTCAGTGTCCAGTTCGAGCGTGACCTCGACCTGATCGCCCGCGTTGACGCCCGCCGCTGCGCGATGTTCCTGACTGATGGGCAGCATAAACACATCGCCGTAAGCCGCAACAGTCGTGCGATAGGTGTAGCCGTTGAAGCTCACCTTGACCTTAGGTTTCTTCTGCGTCCCCAGCGAGGCGATGACCTGCGGCGGTACTGAAATGCCAGTGGCGTTGAGTCCTTCTGCTTTCAGAATAGTGGTGGTAAAGGTTGCCTTCATCACTTCGCTCCTCTTTTCACGCACAAAACAGCGACGTTGTAGGGACGAGTCATGCCTCGCCCCATTCAATTTCTACGGGATTTATGCTTTTCGCTCAGGCTGATAGGTCAGCATCACCATGCCTGTACTGAACGGCTTGGCGTCGACAAGTTTAAAGTTCTTGCTGAGTCCGTCTTTAAACAGATGCTTACCGACTCCCAGCAGCACCGGAAAGACCAGCAGTTGATATTCATCGATCAGATCATATGCCGTCAGCGAGTTGATCAGATCGCCGCTGCCAGTAATGTTGATGTTGCCGCCGGGCTGCTGCTTCAGCTTGGTAATTTCTTCCGCGACATTACCTCGAATCAGCGTTGAGTTGTTCCACTCAGCTTTATCCAGCGTCGTCGAAACCACATACTTGCGCATACCGTTCATGAATTTACCAAAGGGATCATCATCAGGC
>CALMZT010001077.1 GCA_937870805.1 uncultured Chloroflexota bacterium | reverse complement strand
AACAGGTCGGCCGCCATGCCCGCGCAGTCGCCGACGTTGTCGCCGACGTTGTCCGCGATCACCGCCGGGTTGCGCGGATCGTCCTCGGGAATGCCGGCTTCGACCTTGCCTACCAAGTCGGCGCCGACGTCGGCGCCCTTGGTGAAGATGCCGCCGCCGAGACGCGCGAAGATCGAAATCAGCGAGCCGCCGAACGCCAGGCCGACCAATGCGTGCGTGGCATCGGTGGTGCTGGCGCCCATGTATAAAGTGAGGAAGGCGTAGTAGCCCGCAACGCCGAGCAGGCCCAGGCCAACCACCAGCATGCCGGTAATCGCGCCGCCCTTGAATGCGACATTCAGCGCAGCGTTGAGGCCACGGCTTGCGGCTTCCGCGGTGCGTACATTGGCGCGCACCGAGACATTCATGCCGATGTAACCGGCGAGAGTCGAAGCTGCCGCACCACAAACAAAAGCGATAGCTGTCCAGGGACTCATACCAGAACCGGGTATGGCACTGAGCAGCAGCAATACAACAACAACAATCGCAACCAGGATACTGATATAACGATATTCGGTCATGAGAAAAGCGCGCGCACCTTTTTGAATCGCCGCCGCGATTTTGCCCATTTTTTCGCTGCCCGCATCCTGGCGCAATATCCAACTGCGGGTGTATAAGGCAAATGCAAGTCCAATCACGCTGGCACCCAAACCAATCGTGTTGGAGTTTGCAGTCAGGAAATTAGCCGCAGTGCCATCACCCAAAGCGGCAACCGCCAGGATGACCATTAAGGCTATAACGATCAGAGCCGTATATAGATATTTAGGCTGGGAAAAGACCTGTCCAAGCTGGCCGATACGAGTTGATCGGGCGGCTTTTTCCGCACTGTAGTCCATTGCTCCTCCTGAAGTTGGGTGGCGGGCAGATTCGTACAAATTGTCGTTAGCTATGATGACTTAAAAATGACCCTGAGAAACGGGTTCAATCGCACAAAAAATGAGACAGTTATTCATCAGAAAGTGTGTTTGCCTGTCTACAGACCTATGATTGTGCTGCTTGTCCTTTATTTTGTACAAAGTGAACAGATGAAATTCCGTTCAGCATGGGCAGAATTAGCAGTGATATACGGGCTTCGGCTAAAATTCACTCGCAAATCGTCACCTCTGGCCTTAAAATTCTCTCATTTTTAAGATACACTGTGGCGCAAACCATAAGCGAGGCATTTAGAAGGGGGTATCGCGCTCATCACCTACGCACAAGGTAGCAGCCAGTTTATTTATCAAATTTCGACATGATGGAGAGTTTTCCGAATGCGTGCATTAAATTCGACTGAAAATGCCCTAATCCTGGTGGTTATGGGCATCGCCGTCGCCGGCCTGATTTACGCAGGCTTATTGGCGCGGCAAATCCTGGCCGAAGGCAAAGGTTCGGCCAAGATGCAAGAGGTCTGGGGTTTTATCAAGACAGGGGCGAATGCTTATCTGCGTTCGCAACTCAGGATCATCGCGGTGTTGATCGCCATATTGGTGGTCGTGCTGTTATTCAGTGTCTACGTTGTGAACCCAACCCCCTATGCGATTGAACATTTCTGCCCGGAAATAGCGCAAACAGCGCGTGAAACGGTAACTGCCCGCGCTGACGTAATCCAGGCTGAAGTGAATACATCAAATCCAGGCATCGCAGCCAGCGAATTGTCGCTGCTGCAACAAAACGCGGTTGTGTATCAAGAAGAAGCGGCTATCGTGCAGCAAGGCGCGAGTCAATGCGACGCCGCCCGTATTAATATCGCCATCGGACGAGCAGGCGCATTCCTCATGGGCGCAGTGTTCTCGGCGATGGTCGGTTTCGTCGGCATGAATATGGCGGTGCAGGGCAACGTCCGCGTGGCTGCCGCCGCTGTGGACCCTAAACGTGGTTACGGTGATGCGCTGCGTATCGCCTATCGTTCCGGGACGATTACCGGCATGTTGACTGACGGCCTGGGCTTGTTCGGCGGTACAATTATCTTCATCATTTTTGGCATCGCCTCGCCAGACGCACTGCTCGGTTTTGGCTTCGGCGGCACACTGCTGGCGTTATTTATGCGCGTCGGCGGTGGTATTTTCACCAAAGCAGCAGATGTGGGCGCTGATCTTGTCGGTAAAGTTGAGGCCGACCTACCGGAAGACGACCCGCGCAATGCAGCGGTTATCGCCGATCTGGTGGGCGACAATGTAGGTGACTGCGCCGGTATGGCGGCAGACATCTTCGAAAGCTATGAAGTGACGATTGTATCCGGCCTGATCCTCGGTCTGGCGTTAGCGACGGTCACGCGCAGCCCGATCTGGATTGTGTTCCCGCTCGTCGTGCGCGGGATCGGCGTGCTCAGCTCGATCATCAGCACCTACCTCGTGCGCTCCACCAGCGGCAAGGATGCGCTGTCGGCGATCACGGGCGGCTTCTACAAAGCGGCGATCATCAGTATCGTCATGTTCAGCATCTTCACCGTCGCCTACATGCGCGAGCCGAACATCAATAACGGACAGATTATCTGGCAGCCCCTGGCGGCGGTCATCACGGGTATCGTTCTCGCCATCGTCATCGACAAGGTCACGGCGTATTTCACGGACACCGAGCACGCGCCGGTCAAGGAGATCGCGCGCAACACGCAAACGGGTCCCGCGACGGTCATTCTCAGCGGCTTGGCGAACGGCATGGAAAGCAGCGTGTGGGCGATCCTCGTGATCGCTGGCAGCATTCTTTCCAGCGTCGTCATCTTCACAGTCTTTCCCATCACCGACGCCGCGGGCAACCAGATTGTCGACACCTTTACGGCGGTACTGTACGGCGTTGCCATGACGGGCATCGGGATGTTGACGCTCACAGGCAACAACGTGTCGATGGACGCTTTCGGACCGATCTCCGACAACGCGCAGGGTGTTGCGGAACTGGCGGGCGAGAGCGGCGGCGTGGGCGGTGAGATCCTCGAAAGCCTCGACGCGGTCGGCAACACGACCAAAGCGATCACGAAGGGTGTCGCCATTGGCTCGGCAGTCATCGCGGCGGTGTCGTTGTTCGGCGCGTTCCTCACCGACACACGGGTGGTTCAACTGGGCTTGGGCGTGCCGCTGGAACAGACCCTGTTCGGCACCGGCATTAACA
>CALMZT010001076.1 GCA_937870805.1 uncultured Chloroflexota bacterium | reverse complement strand
GATGTACTCAAGTGGCTGGCAGGCTATTTGGGTGGCGCGCAGGACCGCGATGTGGATGATGATGAGTAGCAGATGATATCGTGAGGTGAACTATGTACTGTCCAAATTGTGGGAAAAAGATCCCTGACGATAGCAAATTTTGTCTGCACTGCGGTAAACCAATAAACAAACCAAAATCAACGCAATTTGTGATTGACTGGGAATACAAAGATTTTGTTATGACTTTTCCACCGAAAAAAATACGTTCGGTGAGTGCCTCAAATTACACGGAACCGGCTGCGAGATTAACTTATTGGCAAAATTACCAGTCATTGATTATGCCTGAATTACAGAAGTGGCTTGATGATGGTTGGCAACCTCTCACGGAGATAAGTCCTTCATGCATACAGCTAGATACATATAGACTTACTCAGTCTGGATGGTCAATCATAATCGGTGGTTTTTTCGTATTCCCCATTATCCTTATAGTTTCATCAGGGCTGCGAGGGAGCGAGATTTTTTTGGTCTTATTTGTAGTATTGTTGCATGGGGAGTTCTCTCTGTGATTAATTGGGCACGAGAACCTGAGAAATATCAAATGATCGGTATCGAACTTAAGATGCGGCGCGCAAAGAACACACCTTAATATGGCTCGATACGAACAGGCTCAGGAATGAAATCACCATGTTCTAATGAAACTTCGAGCCATAGTTGTTTCGCTTCATTAATCATGGGCAGGATTTCTTCCCACGTATCAGCCTGTGTCATACATCCCTCAAGTTCTTTAATCTGTACAACCAACCTCCGTCTTCTGTATCGGGTATGATTTCGATGGTGTAGGGAAGAGCGAGATAGGCTTCCAGAGTTTTATTCATCGCCATGTTATCCGTTCGGCAGTTCTTCTTTCGGAATGTCCTTCAAAAAACGGCTCTTTTGGTCGCGCGGCGACATCAGCGGAGTCTCGATGCCCCAGGGCATGTTGATCTGTGGATCGTTCCATGCTACACCGCATTCATCGCTGCCATCATAGTAGTTATTCACCAGATACGTCAGCGTACAGTCGGTCAGCGCGAGGAAACCGTGCGCGACACCTATGGGGATGAATAGACCAACGTTGTTGTCTTCGCCCATCTCAATCATTTCAGTGACCATATAGGTTCTCGATGACGGACGCAAATCGACTAAGCCAGCGCGCACACGCCCATTGAGCACGTACCAGTAGTCAATCTGCTGATGATGATAATGCAGCCCGCGCAGCACGCCCGCTTTGCTGTCAGAACGATTACTCTGAATCGCATTCCACTCAATCCAGGGGAACCACTCGCGGCGAAATGTCTCCGTAAAACGCCCGCGCTCATCGCTAAATCCCTTTAAGGGCATGATAAACACATCCGCGATGCGTTCTGATTGGCGGGCAGGAGTTTGATCGCTAATCATCGACAACCTCTCACAAAAATTTCACCTTAGCATAAGCCAATGGCGGTAAAATCGCCAGACGGCAACTGGCTACTGCCTATTTTTCAGATCGAGTCGCAAATACAACACCTCATGCTTGCGCACACCGATGCTGATGTCCAGCGTGTGACTGTCTTCAAACCCCAGGCGGCGATACAAGGCTAACGCGCGTGGATTATCCAGCGCTGCGCCAATTTCGATACAATCTACCTGCATTTCGCGCACCGCCCGCATGAGGTACTGGATGAGTGCTGTGCCGACGCCGCGACTGCGATGTGCATCTGAGACAATCAAATCGGTGATTTCAGCGCACCTGGGCCACACGGTCAACTGCCCATAGCCGCGCACAATGTTGTCGTCATCGACAAACACAATCCCCAGTCCGTTACCCTCTTTCGCCAGCAGCGTCGCGCGTGATACGAGATTATACAGCGACAGGAATGAACGCTCTGACCAGCAGTTCATGTGTAAGGCGTCAATGTCCGTCATCTGGACAGGACGAATGCGCCAGTGCGGGTTAGGCGGCTGTAAAGCAAGCGGTTGGGTCGTCATGCGGAAAGTATATCAACATTACACTAAGAGGGGCATAGTCGAGTTTGCTGTGTGCGCTTCATTGCAGTACACTGGCACACGTTGTAGGGACAGCTTTGATGATTGACTATCGCATTTTACACAGCGTTGAAGAACTCAAACAAGTAGAACAATTGGAAATGGTGATCTGGGGCTTAAACCCCATTGATACCGTATCGGTGTACGTGATGCACGCGGCGGTGCTCAACGGCGGCGTGGCGCTGGGCGCGTTTGACGGTGAGCGCATGGTGGGTATGGGCTATGGCTTTGCTGCCAAACGTGGCGCTGAAGTGTTTCTGTGGTCGCACATGACAGGCGTGCTTCGGGAATATCAAAGCACGGGCATCGGCTACAAGTTGAAGCAGATGCAGCGGCGTTGGGCACTGGACAACGGTTATGAAGTGATTCGCTGGACGTATGACCCATTGCAACGCGGCAATGCACACTTCAATATTGCTCTGTTAGGCACAATGGCAACCGTTTATCATGAAAACTTTTATGGTGACATGGACGACGACATCAATCGCGGCTTGCCTTCTGATCGTACCGAAGCGGAATGGAATTTACGGGAACCGCGCGGCAAGCTGTTTGAGGGCAATTTGCCAACCTCGCTGATCGACGTTCCTGACAACGGCAATCCGCAATTATCCCTCACTAGTGGTTGGGATCAACAATCTTACTTCGTTCCACTGCCTCGCAAGCTGTTGATACTCGAAAGAGAACAGCGTCTCGCGTGGCGAATGGCGGTGCGCGGCGCATTACAAGGTGCTTTCGCGCAGGGTTATCTCATCACGAGCTTCGCTAAAGATGCCTGCGGCTACGTGGTGGAAAGGCAGTGGAAGTGAAGCATTTGAACAAGGGGTTTAAACCCCTTGCTCTCAGCATAATTTGTTTGCTGACAGTACTGGCGTCCTGTGACAGCCGCGCGATTAATGACGCTGGGCAGTTGCCGACACTTGCCGTACTGCCCAGCGCAACGTTCACGTTACCGCCGCCAAGCGATACGCCGCTGCCTGTGACCTCCATCGTCGGCGTACCTACGCCAACACCTGCCAGCGGCTTTGGTGAACTGATCGGCGAACTGGCGGCAGGACAAGCACAAGGCGGCTTATTCGAGACGAGTTCCTTGCAGCAGGTTTATACGTTTGAGGGGCAAGCGGGGCAAACCATCAACGTGCGTCTAGCGCGCGTCTCCGGCAGCGCTGACCCCTTTTTGCGCCTTATCAGCCCTGACGGTGTAACATTGGCTGTCGATGACAACAGCGGCGGCGACAGTGCGGCGCTGCTGCGCGAGAGCGGCCGCCTGAAGCGGGTCCGCGGCACGCCGCTCCCCGCCTGG
>CALMZT010001075.1 GCA_937870805.1 uncultured Chloroflexota bacterium | reverse complement strand
TAATTTTCAACGAGGGAAGTAAGCGAACGCAGCAGGAATACGGCGAGCAAGCCAAGCGTGATCTGATCGAGCAATTCCATATTGCCCTGTACCAGCACGGAGTCTACGACGTTTTGGATTACCCAAGGGAACACAAGACTGAGTGCGGCGCTGCCAATCATGGCGATAATTGCCAATACCATGCGCCCCCAATAGGGTTTTAGGTAAGAAAGAAGACGCGATAGTTTGACGGGAACATCAGGGATTTCACGCTCCTCTTTCGGTTTGAATCGGCGTCGCATACGAAACATTAAATAATCACTTTCAATTGACTTTCTGAGGATTGCATTATTATCTACGCGGATTATTAGATTCAAGTTGCATATTTACGCGGATTTTACGCGCCCATCGCAAAAGTTCGTGCTATATTTCGACTATTGCCTAAATATCTAAAAGCTCGTATGCCGCAACAAAGACTTATACTGTGCGTATGAGGAAGATAGATGTATACAACAAAGAGAGGCTTGTATGTTGAAGTTGTTCTCGCGTTGGGGAATACTGCTGGTCGTCGCGCTGCTGGCGATTACGCCGGTGATGGCGCAGCAGGACGAGGTTTATGAAGACCCTGAAGGGCGTTTCACTGTACCTGTACCAACGAACTGGACGGTGGAGCAGGCAGACGGTTACGCGATTTTGCGTGACCCGGACGAAGAAATTACAGTTTATGCGCTGGCGGTGGAGGCGGACGACGTAGAGGCGGGCATTGAAGCGGCGTGGGCGGTGGTTGACCCAACGTTCGATCTCAATGCGGTGCAAACGCAGGAAGTGCCCTCATCGGAAGGTATCGAAGCCACAGTGGTGATTACCTATGATACGAATATGCAGGTGCGTATTGTGCAGGCAGTCGGGCAGCTTTATGAAAGCGTCGTTTACGTCCTGATTTTTGATGCGGCTACCACGGCGGCACAACAGCGCGCTTCGCAAATTGGCATCATTGCCAGCGGTTTTACCATCACCGCGCTGGATGTAACTGATCTTAGCGAGGTTGAACCGCTGCCGATTGACGAGGAAATCATCGCGGAACTCGAAGCGTACATTGTCGAGGCGATGGAACGCTTTGAGACGCCCGGCTTGGCGGTGGCGATTGTGCAGGACGGCGAAATGATTTATGCCAACGGCTTTGGCGTGACCGAAGCGGGCGGCGATCAGGAAGTCAATCCCGATACGATGATGATGATCGGTTCGACCACCAAGTCGATGACGACGATGATGATGGCGACGCTGGTCGATGACGGGCTGATGGAATGGGATACGCCTGTCGTGGACATCCTGCCGACGTTTGCCGTTGCCGACCCTGAAATCACACAGCAGTTGACGGTGCGTAATCTCGTGTGTGCCTGTACGGGTGTGCCGCGACGCGACTTTGAATGGCTGTTCAATACCGTCAGTCCGCAAGCGATAATCGATTCGCTGGCGTCGTATGAATTCTTCACCGATTTTGGTGAGGCGTTCCAGTACAGCAATCAGATGGTGGCGACGGGCGGTTACGTGGCGACGCTGGCGGCGGGCGGCAGCTACAACAATCTGTACAACGATTATCTGGCGACGATGCAGGAGCGCATTTTCGACCCGATGGGCATGAGCAGCACGACATTCTCCTTTGAATATGTCATGGCTTTGGAGAATTATGCGCTGCCGCACGGCGCGAATGTCGGCGGGGATTATGTGCCGATGTCGATTGACACGGAACGTATCCTGACGCCGATGGCTCCGGCAGGCGCGCTGTGGTCGAACGTGGAAGATATGTCGCGCTACCTGATTACGTTGTTAAATGAGGGCGTGGCTGCCGATGGGACGCGCGTCGTCTCGGCGGAAAATCTGGGCGTGACGTGGGAGCCACAGGTTGCCATTAGCGCTGATTCCAGCTACGGATTGGGCTGGATGATTGGCGAATACAAGGGCGTGCGCATGATTGACCACGGCGGCAACACGTTAGGCTTTTCGTCAGAACTGGCATTTTTTCCAGATATAGGAATCGGGATTACGATCCTCTCTAATCAACAAGGGGCGCTGATTAATCCGGCGATTGCTTATCGTTTGGCAGAGTTGATCTACGAACAGGAATTTGAATATGATGCAGAGATCAGTGCGCTTATCGAAGGCTCAGAGCAGCAAACCTTTGGTGTGGATTACGTTGTCCCTGAAGCCGAAGCAGTTGAAGCCTTTGTCGGACGTTATCACAGTGATGAACTAGGTGAAGTGTTTGTGGGTTTCTCAGAAGGGCGTTTGATGTTGAACGCGGGCGAATTTGAAACTGAACTGCGCTTGCAGACAGGTGCGAACAACGCTGAGGATACCTACGTGACGTATGACCCGCCGCTGGCTGGCTTGCCTGTGTACTTCCGCGAGAATGATGCCGGCGAACCTATCATGGTTATCGGTTTCGGCATCGTGGAGTATACATTTAACAAGGTGAGCTAACCACTCATCCCTGATTGACCAACGTCGCCAGCATCCACACAGAAAGAAAGCTGCCGACGAGAAACAATGCCCCTAACCCCAATGTGACGGTTGTCCACGCGCGGGATTGGGGGCGTTGGTTATCCCGCGTATAGATGCGCCATAAAAAGCCGCGCGCGAAAATGCACGTTAAGCCGCATACCATCAAAATTTGAGAACTGCAAAAATAAAACACCAGATCCATGAGCATCTCAATCGCCGTCGCAAGTGCTCACAGTATATCAGATGAACGATAGACCGCTTTCTGCCTCAATCGCCAGCAAACGATTGTACTTGGCAAGGCGTTCCGACTGCGTGATCGAGCCAATTTTGATGGTGTCCGCGCGCCAGCCAACTGCCAAATCTGCTAACCAGTTATCTTCGGTTTCGCCGCTGCGCGCGCTGACGGTGACACGCCAGCCCGCATCCCGCGCGAGTTTCAGGGCTTCGGCGGCTTCAGTGAGCGTGCCAATCTGGTTGACTTTCAGCAGCAAGGCATTCGCGGCGTTGAGGTCAATCGCCCGTTGAATGCGCAGCGGATTCGTGCAGAGCAGGTCATCGCCCATGATAGACCTCACCCCCCCACGAGGAGAGGGGGAGTCGGCTACCGTCGCTACGAGTTTTGTCCAGTGTTCCCAATCTTCTTCCGCCATGCCATCTTCGATGCTGATGATGGGATAGGCATTGAGCCAGCCGCGCAGCCTGTCGATCATTTGCTCACCTGTAAGCTGCTGGTCGCCAAGCTGATAATGTCCATCGTGATAGAACTGGCTGGACGCCACATCGACGGCAAGCACCACATCCTGTCCCGACTTGAAGCCCGCGCGGGTAATGGACTCAACGGCGTCTTCGAGCATCGCTTCAGGGGATGGGAAGTTGGGCGCGAGTCCGCCTTCGTCAGCCGTCAGCGCGCGCATCCCGTACTTGCGGAAGATGA
The DNA here is from genome assembly GCA_937870805.1 of uncultured Chloroflexota bacterium. Taxonomy (GTDB): domain Bacteria; phylum Chloroflexota; class Anaerolineae; order Aggregatilineales; family Phototrophicaceae; genus JACAER01. Next base: position 2,054 of record CALMZT010001075.1, on the reverse strand, counting down.
GTTCGGCGGCACATTGATAAACTTCGTAAGTCATCCCCAGCGCTTCATCCATCGTCGTTGCAGAGATAGGCACGACAAGCACGTCCTGAATGGAATTTTGTGCGCCTGCGTGTTTGCCGCCGCTGAACAGGTTGATCGTCGGACGCGGCAAATATAATCCGTCGCGTGACAGGGGCGTGGAGGCGTATTCGGTGAGCGCAGCAAAGTACAGGAAAAGATCAAGCTCATGTTCGGCGGCAAAAGCGCGCGCAAACGCCAGAGACACGGCGAGAATGGCATTCGCGCCCAACCGTGATTTATTAGGCGTGCCGTCGAGTTCCAGCAGCATGGCATCCAGTTCAGCCTGTGTGCTGAAGCGCTGCCCTTGCAGCATCGCGTGGATTTCGCCGTTGATGTTGGCGACGGCTTTGCGACAGCCCAACCCGCGATAACGCTTCGGGTCGCCATCGCGCAGTTCCAGTGCCTCGGCGCTGCCTGTTGATGCGCCGGAGGGCACAGACGCCGTGCCTTTGCCATATTCGAGCACACACGTCGCCTGTACAGTGGGGCGTCCGCGCGAGTCAAGCATTTCAAAGGCAGCAAGGCGGCGTATGATGGGCATTTTAGAGTCCCGTAGTAAATTGTTCGATCACACCAAAAATCGTGGTCGGTGGGTTTTGCATTAGGGCGATGCCGACGCGGCGCTGATTGGCTTTCTCGTCGGCGTTGAGATAATCCATCTGCGAACGCCCGGCGACACGCGCCAGCAGACAGCCTAACACATGTCTGGCAGCGCGCGCTTCAAAACCATTCCACCAATCGACAGCGCCAATAGCTTCCACATAGTTCGTCCAGTACAGGCGCGTGGCGGCGGCGAAGTCGGCGCGCTGTGCGGCGAGATGATGTGCTTTGCTCAACAAGTGCGCCAGCGAAAAGCCAATGTCAAAGGCTGGATCACCGATGTGCGCCACCTCATGATCCAGCAGAATCAGGCGATTTTGATAGATCAGGATATTTTTGGGGCTGTAATCGCCGTGTGTCAGCGTATGACGGCGCTGTTCGGTGTCGGCGACGAGCGCCTTGAGGAACGGCGCAGCCTCAGCGATATTGCCCGCGACGTAGCGATAGAACGGCTCAAGGCGCAGCGACTCGAAGAACGTACATTCCGCGAACTCCGGCGCGAGTTCGGCAAGCCGCAGCGTCGCTTGGCGATGAATCGTGCCGAGCAAACGCCAGAACGCCGTCGCGTTTTCCCGCTGTAAGCCGCCCGCCAGCATGAGTTGTTTCCAGTTGTCATGCGGCTGTGGAATGGCTTCCATCGCCAGCACATGCTCATCATGGTCTTCAAAGACGAATGCCGGGACAGCACCGGGCGGCGTCAACTGTGTGAGCCAGCGCAGCGCGGCGGCTTCGCAGTGGATGCGCTGTGGGTCGCTGAACCAGTCAACCTGCACGCGCAGCTTCGCCAGCGACTGCTTGAGCACCCATGATTCGCCGTTGGCGCGCTCAACAAACACGGTACGGCTGGACACGCCGCCGGGCAGTTTGCGCATGATCGGCGTTTCATCGGGCGCGATGTGCTGCTTGCGCCGCAGATAGGCTAAGAGTTCGTTGGGTTGTTCGATGTCGAGTGTTTGATTGCTCATGAGCGAAAATTATAGCGAAGATAAGGAGTCATGCTACATTTTAATAAAATAGCATGGAGTATATCCTGTACGCACGCCCCTAGCGCCTTCAGTGCGCTTACCGCATTTTCAACTCAGCCTACGCGCTTTAGCCGTAGGCGGCACAAACCGCGAACACCGTCTTCCACGATCAAACTCCATCAGCATATTGGTTTGGATATTTTACGTAATCTATACTTATTCTGAGTATACTTTGGACATTCATCATTCTAATGCAGCTTCACAGGTGAATTTGTGACACCCCCTCAGCGTTCGACGCTCGAATTGAACTGAAAACTGTCAACTGAAAACTGTGAACATGCACTATCTAAATAAGAGGCTCTTGCCCCATGATTCGCTCGTTAGTCGTTTCGCACACTGTTAACTTAGATGATCCCGAATTCATCATCG
>CALMZT010001074.1 GCA_937870805.1 uncultured Chloroflexota bacterium | reverse complement strand
AAAGGTGGGCGCGCTATCTTTCGGTAGGGTTCCTGGCGCTGGGTATTGTTAGCGTTTTTGTAGATGCCTTGCTGCGGTATCCTGTCAGGACCGGCGCGGAATTAGCTCTTACGCGCAGCCTGGTGCCCGCCGCAATTATTCTGTATCTGCTGCACCCAATGATCGCGGCGGCGTTTCGCACAAAATCTGCCTCATAATCACCTGTGAGGAGCTTATGCAAGATCGCGCTGAATCCACCACGCATGGTTGGAACGTGCAAGTATCGCAAACATTTCTGGATTACGGGCGTTATTTCGTGCCGGATCGCGATGTGCAGATGCAGATCATCTGCGCGCTGATGCCAGCGATCGGACCGTGCTGCAGCATGTCATACTGGTAGAGCGTGTCGCCCGATCCCTTGCTGTAATCGGCATAGAGCGCGCGATAGCCGAGCATGCCGGACCAAGTAATGCCGCGGGATTGCGCAAAGGCGAAACGATAGGCTCCGACGCCCTGCCACGAGAACTCGCTGCCGACACCGAAGCCGCCGACATCGCCGCCCAGCAGACTGCCCAAAGCGCCGCCCTTGACCTGTAACAGAATCAGGATAATCAACAGAATAGAAACCACAATCGAAGCGATTTGAAGGGCAGTGCTCAAAAGGTTCATGTTCGAAAAACTCCTCTAACACAGATGCGGCAGCAGTATATCATGTGGGCTATGGGTTGAGAAGTCTCAGGCTGAGCAGCGTAGGGCATTCGTGGGACAATAAAAACGCCGCATTAGTTGTACGGCGTCAGAGTTTAGGCTGAGGAATGGATTAGGCAGACTTATCTTTTGCCCGCAGACAACCTTCAACGGTGTTCAAGATAGCGGGCACTGTCGAAGGTTTAGGCAACCCTGCTATTGCGCCAATACGGGTCAGATGTGCCTGGTTGAAGACCTTTGCGCCGCCACTATGTATGATGACCGGAATATGCGCAACCTGTGGATCGGCTTTCAGTTTCAAACAAATATCGCTGCCGCTTACGTCGGGGAGTATTTCGTCTAAAACGATGACATCCGGCTGAAATTCATAGATCATATTTACGCCTTCGATTCCATTGCTGGCGACAAGTGCGCGATAGCCAGCGCGTTCCAGCACCATCTGGAGCAGGCGTAGTAGTCCGGTTTCATCGTCAATGACGAGCACTGTATACATACAGTTTTCTCCCGTTCTCACGTGAAGAACGTAAAATTCCGATAATGTTTCATAATGTTAAGCTATCAGTGTAATTATAACACCAAACTGAATTCAAACAATGAAGTTTAGCTTAAGATTATGAAAAATCGCCAAAATTTAAAGCTCCGACGGAATTTCATTTAAGCGTGTGGCATGTCCAGCGATGATTTTAACCGAACTGTGTTCCGTATTGAGGATATAGAGATGCACGACCTCAGCGAGAGCTTGCAGCATTTCGGGCGGCGTGTCGGCAAGCATTCCACTTTTTTGCATGAGAGTAAGGCACTCCTGCGCTGCCGCACGGCGAAAATTTACACCCTGCCAATTCATCGTCCCTTCAAAATACCCAACATCGGAAAACAACAAATAAAACGCAGGTTCCTGAGCATTACCCTTGAAGGCGCGCACGTACAACCGCGATAGCCCACTGTAGTAACGATGAACGTGGCAACGGTAGATTTGTGGAGTCTTAATGTTGAAAACGTTCGATTTCATAGAAAAAGCCCTCAGATGATTATCAATCTAAGGGCTTCGATTAGCAAATCCAGGAGCTTAACGTCCCGGGTCGATTGCATCAAAATCGCGAATTGGGTCAAGGAAGGTCAGAAACGTCATGGTAGGGGCGAACCTGTGTGTTCGCCCGATGCTCAGCCATATACGCTTG
>CALMZT010001073.1 GCA_937870805.1 uncultured Chloroflexota bacterium | reverse complement strand
GGCTGGAGGCGATGCCGGTGATCGGGCTTTCGAGCGCTGCCAACATCGTCACCTGTTCGCCTGTGCTGCTGTCCCACAGCCTGAGCGTGCCATCCTGTGAGGCAGAAAGTAAATAACGTCCATCGGGGTGAAACCGCACGCTGGTGACATAGCCTGTATGTCCACTGAGCGTCAGCAGGGTTTGGCGCGTTTCGGTGTCCCAGACGAGCACTTCATTCTGGCTGCCGCCGGACGCTGCTAAACGACCATCAGGGCTGAAGGTGACTGCTGTAACACCACCGCTGTGCGCCAGGTACGTTCCCAGTTGTTCACGCGAAGTGAGTTCCCACGCGATGATTTCGCCTTTATTGTCGCCTGAAAGCAAGGTGCTGGCATCAGCGCTGAATGCTACGCTGTTGACGAGCGCCTGATGCATCGTGAATACGCGCACTATCGTGCCGAACTCGCTGTCCCAAACGATGACCCGACCATCTGCGCCGCCGGAAGCGAATAAAAAGGGTACAGAACTCTGGGCAAGATCGTAGATGCCGCCGGGGTGGGCATTGGGGATTTCGTAAATCAGTTCCCCGCTGGCAATATTCCAGTACGCGAGTGTGCCATCGGACAGTCCAGCGAAAGCAGCGCCGCCGGAAGAGTCGAACGCTGTGGCATAGATCGGGCTGTCGCGGTTGCTGTCAAAAGTGCGCAGCAGATCGCCTGTTGTCAAATCCCACAGCGCCAGAATGCCATCGTAATAACCGACAAGCGCAAGGTTGCCATCAGGACTGAAACTGATGCTGGTGGTGGTGTTGCCATAAGGCTGCAAGGTGAGCAGCGTTTCCTGCGTCGTCAAATCCCAGTAAACGAGCGCGCTGGTATAAAATGAGGACAGCAACATGCGTTGTCCATCGGGCGAAACTTCCACGATGCCGAACGGCTCATCAACGGCGACACGTCGCGCGCGCCCCGTTATGACATCCCATACCAGCAGTATTTGATTGTCCGGTATCGAGACGATAAGCTGCGAACCATCGGGCGAAAAATCTGCGCCGGCGATATAACCGCGTGGCGCACGATAACTGTGCATTACGGTGCGCGACGCCACATCGTACAGCACTAAATTGCCGCCGCTGGTCAATGCTGCTGCTGTATTTCCATCATCGCTAAATGCCAGCGTTGTGATGGCTGCGGGCGCGACACTAAAACTGGTGAGAGCGTAGGTATCGTAAACCATCGACAGCAGCGACGAGTAGGCTTCGGCGGGCGGATTGTCGATTCTTCCCGCTTCTATCGCCAGCCCATAGGCGGTGAAAGGCTCACGCGCGGCGATGCTTTGTGCTTGCAGGGCATGAGCGATGCTGGCGTATTCTTCTGCCTGGCGCTGCACGGTTGGCAGCACGTCAACGGTAGCTGTCGCTGTGATCGCAGGGAGGGTGAGCGTGCGTGTCGCCTCCTGCTGTGCCATCGTCGGCGGCGCGTCGAACTCTGCGAACAGGAAAACGACAATCATCATCGCCAGAGGTATTGCGGCGATGAGTAAATGACTGTTGTGAGATTGGTTTTTCGGATACAAAACCAGCATCCTCGTGGCTAATGAGACAAGTGTAGTCTTGAGAATGAAGTGATGCAAACAAAATTCCAACCAAAACCTGCATATTTTCTTATTGTTTCAGGAATTAAACCAACTTATTACGTGATAGATACACAAAGGTTGTGCAGGTAAGATTTTTGTTCTTCACAGAGGATGAGGTGTTAATGTCGCATGGCACTTCTGCTACAATAGCCGCCATGAAAACGCGACTACTTTTTTTCTCAATACTTTGTTTGCTCTTCACGACTCAAGCTGCATCGGCACAGGATGCGACCAGCGACTTGCTCATCCGTATCAACAATCTGCGTGCGTCATTAGGACTCTACGTTTACAGTTACAATGGGGCGCTGGCGGCGGCGGCGCAGAGTCAGGCGCAGTGGATAGCGGAAACGGGCAACGTGAGCCATACACGCCCTGATGGCAGCACGCCGCGTGATCGCGCGTTGTCAGCGGGTTACAGCACTACTGCCGTCAGTGAGAATATCTATGCCGGGACGATGGCGACGGTTGACTCCGCCTGGAATTTCTGGATCAACTCCAGTATTCACTACGCAGGCTTGACGAGCACCTATTACAGCGAAATCGGCATCGGCGT
>CALMZT010001072.1 GCA_937870805.1 uncultured Chloroflexota bacterium | reverse complement strand
AAACTCGCTGGCGCGCGCGATGCTCGACGTGTTGATTCTCCTGATGCCGCGCATGTTCAGCCACTACCGTTATGCCGACACCCTCAATGACGCCCACCGCATCATCAACAAGAACCGTGCGAAAGTCGCTTTATAAGCCGCGATTTTTTAACGCTTAACCTGCCAACAGCTTTTTGAAGAAATCGTACCAAAGTCACCTGAAGTGCGTGTACAATAAGCGCTCTTTGCAAAAGGAAGCGCTTCAGTTGTTACGTTACGTTTTGATCTTCATCCTGATCTCCTATCTGATCGTCGGCAGCTTGTACGCCATTTTTACCCCCGCGTGGCAAGCCCCCGACGAACCCGCCCATTACAACTACATCGCTCAGGTCGCGCGCGGCGGCTGTTGTCCGGTCATCGAAATGGGTGATTGGGACTCCGCATACCTTGACCGACTGAAAAGCCAGCGCTTCAACAGGGAAGTTCTTGGCAACCTGAGCAGCGTGCAGTATGAAGACCATCAACCGCCGCTGTATTACCTGCTTGCCGCGCCGATTTTCAACCTGACGAATGGCAGCCTGGTCGCACTGCGCCTGTATTCAGTGATGCTGGGGTCGATCATCGTGGTTTGTACCTATTTGATTGGACGGATGCTGCTGCCGGAGCGCCCCTGGGTAGCGGTGAGCGCGGCGGCATTCGTGGCATTTTTGCCGCAGAACGTGTCGATACTCGCGTCGGTGAATAACGATGCGCTGGGCTGGGCACTGATCGCGCTGACGCTGCTGGTGACAGTGTGGTATCTCACAAGACGGCAACCTTTAATGAGCGCCGTTAACCTCACCTCTCAGCCCTCTCTGCCTCGCAGAAACACAATTGAAGGCACAGAGATGCAGCAGGGAGAGAAGGAACGTATTGGAACGCTTACCACTGAAACTACTCAGGAAGGTGAATATAGTGCGATGAGATCACTTTCTGATAATCGCCTCATGATCGTGATGGGCGTGCTCGTCGGCGCGATTTTTATTACGAAAGTGACGGGTTATCTGATGGTAGGCGTGGTGCTGCTGGCGATTTATCTGAAGCACCGCGCGAGTTTGACGGCTGACCCCTTGAGTTCGATACGCGGCCCTGGCGCGATGGTGCGCGATACGCTGGCGCAAGCGCTGCGCACAAATTCGTTTGTGACGATCACCAATCTGTTTGAAGGGCTGACGCTGGCGCTTCCTTATTGGCTGAAGCGCCAGTTTCGCCAACCCCTGACGCTGATCCGTGCGTGGGCGTTGTTTCTCGTTCCGGCAGTGTTGATCGGCGGCGTGTGGTGGGTGCGCAATTTCAATGTGTACGGCGTGCCGGATTTTCTTGGTTTGCGCGCGCATGACCGCGTTGTCGTTGGGCAGGCGCGCACGGCGGCGTATGTCGCACAGTACGGTGAGACGAAGTATTTTACAGATTTAGTGCAGACGACGTTCACCAGCTTTTGGGGTCAGTTTGGGTGGATGGCGCTGCCGCTGAATGGCTGGCTGCTGTGGGTGGCGCTAAGTTTGACGCTGATTGCAGCGACTGGGTGGATTGTGAAGCTATTTTTGAACCGCAAAGGCGCAAAGGACACAAAGGTAATACAAAGAGAATTAAACGAAGATAGCGAGAAAAGCGGCGATGTAGGAACGCAGCAGGCGTGGATTGTGCTGGTGGTGACGGGATTATTGGCGCTGGCAGCGTATGCGTATTACAACAGCGAGTTCTTGCAGTTTCAGGGACGTTATTTGTACGCAGGGTTGATTCCGATGGCGCTGGCATTCGCGCTGGGCTTGGAAGCGTGGGCGAGTCTCATTATTTGGCTCACCGCGCATGTGTTCAATTCACCCCTATCCCCAACCCTTTCCCCGCCAGCGGAGAAAGGGAGCAATACGAGAACTATTGTGTCTTTGCAAGGAATTTATTGGGTCGTTACGGTAGTGCCTGTGCTGCTGCTTGCGCCGTTTTGCCTTTATCTGTTGTGGAGAGTCATCGTGCCGGGACTCGCGCCGTAGGGGGTCGTTAGATGGGGACATGGATTGCGCATCTGCGCGTGGCGGAAAAAGTGCTGGCAGCGCTGCCATATTTAGACGAGACGACGTTTACGTTCGGCAGTCTCGCGCCCGATTCGGGGATTCCAAACGCGGATTGGTCGCAGTTTGACCCGCCGAAAGCCGTTTCACATTTCCAGAATCCCGGCGAAAGCGAAGATAAAATCCGCGACATGGAGTTTTATCGAGGCTATCTGCAAGGTGTGGCGGTGGATGACGAACGCTACAGCTATCTCGTCGGCTACTACGTGCATTTGCTGTGCGATAAGTTGTGGGTGCGCTGGATTAACCCGACGTATTATATGGTGTACGCAAAAGAGCTTGCCGAACAGGGTGTTGATTACTTCTGGACACTGAAAAAAGACTGGTACGATCTCGATCACCGCTACGTGCGCGACTATCCCGACAGTCTGTTCTGGCGCGTGTATCTGCGTGCGCCGCTGCCGTCCATGAGGCTGCCCTTCATGAATGAGCGTGCGCTGCAACACCAGACCCAGCATATCCGCAGCTTTTATAGCGAACCCCAAGCGCGCGTGTTAGATCGTGCGTATCCGTATCTGCGTGCTGAAACGATGTTACGTTACGTGACCGACTGCGCAAACGCTGCGCTCAAAGTGCTGCCACTGCTCGATACGGTTGCTGAGGGAGAAACGTCGTCGCTGGCGCTGCTAAGTGAGGCTGAGCTTGCACCCTATGCCCCACCGCTAGGAGATACTTAGCGATCAGCGATCAGCAAATGCGAATACAGATGAACCGCAAAGACGCAAAGGACGCAAAGAAAATATTGAACCACCGAGACACTGACGACACCGAGAAAAAGATGAAGCGGAAGATTATAGTGCGCAAAACAAAAACGGCGTGTACCCCTATGGATACACGCCGTCTGTCGCTGACGTTGTTATAAAACTCACCTTACGCATCTGTGCGCTGTTGTGGACGCGGGCAGTTTTGAACTGCCCGCTATGCGCGTTGGAAACCCCTGAACGGGTTGGGCGGGGCGATGTTTCAACCTCTTCAGAGGTTTACCAATTCTCTGTTAGCTCTGGGTTTTGAACCCAGAGCGATAAACTGCGTAGGGTGAGATAGAAGTTATTCGGCGTTGATGGCGATGTTGAACACGCCAGCGCCAAGGAATTCCTCTTCGTCTTCGACATCCGCTGCGAAGTAGAAGAACGGCGAGGTGGCAAACGCCATGTACGCTCCCGTATAAGGGGCTTCAAATTCTGCTGAAGCAAACAGGTTTTGGTCAATGTCGTCCGCGCCTGCGATGCGGTTGCCGTCACGGTCAAAGACCCATACCATCGTGTCCCCCAGTGGTGTTTCAGTGTCAGCGGCTTCGCTGGTTTCGATGCTGACGGTTTGTCCTTCCTCTGCCATGAAGAAGATATAGTACACAGGTTCGGCAAACGTCACTTCCAGACTGCCACTTTGCCCGGCTTCGACCTGAATCCCTGCCAGTTGGATTGGCGATTCACCTTCCGGGATTTCAACTTCCGAAGCGCCTTCCATCGTGATTTCGTACTCGACAGGTTCCTCTAGCTCGGTTTCGCTTACGCCGCGCAGGTCTGCCAGCGTCGTCGCCACCACGAGGTAGCTGCCATCGGCAGGCAGTTCGGCATCGACAATGGCGGAGGACAGCGCTGTATCGTCCTCATCTTCGCTGTCGTCGTTATAGGCGATCACTTCGCCGCGTGGACCCAGCAGCACGATGAACGGGTCGATTAGGCTTTCCTCATCCTGCACCATCGTGACGCTCACCTCGTCGCCTTCTAAGCCGTTGAAAGCGTACAGGCGCATCGTCGTTGTACCTTCAAACGTGCCTACAACGGTTTCACCAGACACCAGCGAAGGGAAGACAATCGTATTCAAATCGTCGTCCTGCGCGCTGACCATCGACAAACTGCTGATCAGCACCAGTAAAATGCCTAACAAAACGAACTTACGCATGATTTTCTCCTCAACTAAATTCGTAGAGACTGACCCCACTATAATCTAGATTACAGGAAAAATTAACAACCAACATAAGAATTTTTATAGAGTTTTCCATACGAAGTCTCACCGTAAATCGCCTTACCTATATAAGTTGATTACAAAGAGCAAGTAGAGTATGAAGGCGAACGGATGCAGGGTTAAAGATACTGACCATTTTACAATATTTAGAGAT
>CALMZT010001071.1 GCA_937870805.1 uncultured Chloroflexota bacterium | reverse complement strand
AATCCGATCTGTAAATCAGAATGTCGGCGGCTTACAGTACAGGATACATCAGCAACCCGCTGCCGATGGTCTGATATTGCGCGGCTTTCGATTTGTACTGCGTCATACGTTCAAGCCAGCCCACCGGAGTTAAGCAGCACAACAGCCATGAAAGATATGGATGCGCAGCCACATCCGACTGTAGAAAAATTGTGGACTGCTGCGGGTTAAGTCCACACGCTAGATACAGCGCTGCAATCTGGCGTGATTTCTGATAAAGCGCCTCAGGATTAATCGCCTCTGGAATGGTTAGAGCGTGCAGATTGGCAACAAAAAACAGGTTATCGTATTCGGCTTGTTGCTTCGCCCACACACTGAGCGCGCCAATATAGTTACCGAGATGTGGCGTACCTGTCGCTTGAAAGCCTGAGAGCACTGTTTTCTTTGTCACGCACTATGCCCTCATAAACTGATTCTCAAGGAAGTTTTTCAGAACACGTCCGCCGTAGGTTGTTAGAATACTTTCGGGGTGGAACTGCACGCCGACAACAGGGTGTTCACGGTGACGCAGCGCCATCACTTCGCCCGCTTCCGTAAAGGCAGTAATGACTAAACCTTCCGCCAACGGCTCTTTGACGATGAGGCTGTGATAACGAGTTGCTTCAAAGGGACTGGGGATACCTGTAAACAGTGGGTCGCCTTTGTGGTAGATCATGCTGGTTTTGCCGTGCATCAAACGCGGTGCGCGCGTAACAACACCGCCGTAAGCCTGCCCGATGCATTGGTGTCCCAAGCACACACCGAGAATAGGGGTTGAAGCGCTCTTTGCGTTGATCACCTCCAGCGAAACGCCGCCATCGTCGGGGTCGCCGGCTCCGGGGGAGATGACAATGTGTGAGGGCTGCATCGCCTGAATTTCTGCCAGCGTCGTTTGATCGTTGCGCAGCACACACAGGTCTGCACCCATCTCGCCCATCAACTGGACGAGGTTATAGGTAAAGCTGTCGTAGTTATCAATCACGAGTATCATCGGTCTGGTTCTCCTAAAGATTGCGATTCTATGCCTTCGAGATGCAATAAGTCGTTAGAAGCGATAATGCGCCATGTGCCATTTTCATCCTCGCGGGCGATGGTGGTCACAGAGGTGTTGCCAACATCCGTACCGACCAACTGTTCCTCGCTCATCCACTGCGAGAGCAGGGCGCGTATCGCCGACGAATGCGACAGGATGCCAATCGTTTCGCCCTTCGCTTCTTTCAGATAATCGTTAAACGCCGTCATCATGCGTGTCTTGACTTGATTGCGCGACTCACCACCGGGAACGGCATAACCTGCGCGATCACTCATCAACTGCTGGAATTCGTCGGGATACCAATCGCGCATTTCGTCCTGGGTTAAGCCCTGCCAATCACCGATGTTGCGCTCACGTAGACGAGCGTCGAAGATGGGCTTGAAACCTAATTTCTCGGCAAGGATTTCCGCCGTTTCGACAGCGCGTTTCAGGTCACTCGAATACAGTGCGCTCATGCCCACGTTGCGAATAAAGCGCGCCAGATAACGTGCCTGATTTCTGCCATGTGTATTCAGGGGGACAGCAGCCCATCCCTGCCAGCGTCCGCGCCGATTCCAGTCGGTTTCACCCGGACGAATTAGGATCACTCGTTTAACGGTCATACTGCTTAGTCCTTATGTTGATTAGATGCCGCTTTCAGCATAGCGAATGGCGTTGGACATGGCACGCGCTTTGTTGATCGTTTCCTCGAATTCGCGCGACGGGTCGCTGTCTGCGACAATGCCCGCGCCCGCTTGAATATACAGCGTGTTACCCGTCATCAACAACGCGCGAATAGTTATGCAGGTGTCCATCGAGCCATCGAAGCTGAAATAACCTACCGCACCGCCATAAGGACCGCGCCGCGTGCCTTCCAATTCTTCGATGATTTCCATCGCGCGAACTTTGGGCGCGCCGCTAAGTGTGCCTGCCGGAAAGGTTGCGCGCAGCAGCGAAAAAGCGTCCATGCCTTTGCGCAGTTTACCTTGTATCTGGCTGACGATGTGCATCACATGTGAATAACGCTCGATGTACATCATATCGGTGACTTTGACCGTGCCATATTCAGACACGCGCCCCAAATCGTTGCGCCCCAAATCGACCAGCATCACATGTTCAGCACGCTCTTTAGGGTCATCCAGCAAATCCATTTCCAATTCTTTGTCTTCCGATTCGGTTGCGCCGCGCGGACGTGTACCTGCAATCGGGCGTGCTGTGGCAATGCCATCTTCGAGGCGCACCATCATCTCCGGCGAAGCGCCCATGAGCGTGAAATCATCGCCGAAACGCAGGAAGAACATGTACGGCGAAGGATTGAGCGCCCGCAACGCACGATAGATGGCGAAGGATGGGGCGTTGGTTTGGCAGCTAAAACGCTGTGAGAGCACGATTTGGAAAGCATCGCCCGCCGCAATGTATTCCTTTGCACTGCGTACATTTTCCTCGAATTGTTCGCGTGTGACATTCGAGCGCAGTTGATCGCCTAATGGCTCACTGACGCTGGGGATTTCAGGCAGGGGTTGCTTTAGTGCGTCGATAATGGCGTCAATCCGATTCACGGCATCATCGTAAGCGGCGTCCATGTCGCCCGTGTTGTGGGCATTCGCCAGCACAATGAGTTGATGCTTGGCATGATCGAAAATGACCAGCGTGTCAGGAAGCAGGAATGCGGCGTCTGGGACATCGAGATCAAGAGAGGCGGTATCTGGCAAACGCTCGAAATGACGCACGACATCGTAAGTGATATAACCCACCGCGCCGCCGACAAAGCGCGGCAGCCCTGGTACAGGCACAGGCTTGACGCGCGTGAACTCCTCTTTGATGACGCTCAATGGGTCTTCGCCGGGTTCAAGTTCGCGCGATTCACTTTGACCATGCAGTGTGCGCGTGACCACGTTATCGCGCACCATCACGATGCCTTTAGGATTGACGCCGAGAAACGAATAGCGCCCAACGTGTTCGCCGCCTTCGACGCTTTCCAGCAAGAAGGAGACGTTGCCCGCTTGTGACAGCTTGAGAAAAACGGACACCGGCGTCTCCAAATCCGCCAGCAGCCGACGATACACAGGCACAAGATCGCCGTGCCCAAATAACCTGAAAACGTCTTCGCGCGTGGGGCTGGTTTCAGCGCGCGCCCGCTGTGCCACAGGTGAAAAAACCATTTGCCACTTCCTTTTGCACTCAACGAACCGAAATGAAAAACCCCTCTGGTCTTCAAATGACATCAAATGTCATTCAAGGACGAGAAGGGTTCTCGCGGTGCCACCTTGATTGTCTATCCAATGAAGGATAAACCACTCTGCACAGTACAGGGCAAATACCCGATACTGTTCGCCTTTGATTACGGAGGCGTTCCGGCGTGTACTACTGAGCATTACTGCTGTTCGGCACGCAGCTCTCCAACCCATTCCACAGCGGCGTGTGTACCTCCTTCACAGCATCTGGAGGCTCTCTGAACACCGTTTCAGTGTGTACTCTTCTGGATCAACGCTTTTAAACTATGCAGTTGTTGAAAATGATAGTAACGACAATCGTAAATGCTGTCAAGCAATTGCTTATCATGTGTAAGGTTAGGGCAATGTAAGTCATCTGCCAAGCACGAATTCTAATCATTAAACACTTGATTACTTTAATATATATCTGTAAAACAGGGGGCAATACAGACCAGGTTAGTCGTTGCTGTCTTAAACATATTTCATGCTGTGGCTGCTCTTGATAGCTACTAACCGAAAACTAACCCGGAAGTTTGTTGTAAGTGAAAAATGCAGTGAAATAACAGCTTCATGCAAGTTCATCATTTTCAGTTGCCAGCTAGCGGTAAATTTGGGCAGTAATGGCTCACAATATCATTCCTAAGATACATTAGGTCAGCTTGCAGGTTTAATGACTACCCAATTATAGAATAAATGTTCTATCCTGAAAAGTCCCAAAAGTAACAATAATGACTTTGGGAAACATGAAGCCTCATCTCAATCTCTAAAGCGCGTGGCTGTTATTAAAGTGCATTTGCAAGCGCGGTGATTGCCTGTTTCTCTGCCTCATAAATCCCTAGCAAATGTTCCTGCATTGTTTCAAACAAGCGTTTTATTCCAGCTTCATCGAGTG
>CALMZT010001070.1 GCA_937870805.1 uncultured Chloroflexota bacterium | reverse complement strand
AACTCGACGTCGTTGTCGCGGATGTAGGCGGCGACCTCGTCGGGACTGGTGAACATCGATCCTCCGGTGTGGGGCGGACTGCCGGCCTCCGAACCTAGGAGCCCGCCTTTGCTCCGGGATGTCCCGGTTGTTTCCAGGCGGTAACACCGTGCCCCGGCGTGTCGGCCGGACGTCCTAGGCTGGGGTCGTGGACAGGGATGCGAGGGTGGGTTCGAGGTTCCCGAGGCGGGCACGCAGTTCCGCGCCGCGTTTGCTCTCCGCCCGGCCCAGGCCGGACAGGTCGTCAAGCAGGCCGCGCGCCAGGCTAAGCTCGGCGTGGCGGAAGGCGTTGGCCCGCTGGCCGAGCGAGGCCAGGCCGGCCGGGACGCCGACGTCCCGACTCGCGCCGGCCGCCTCCGGCCGCAACCGCCTCGTAGGCGGGAGGTCCGTGCGCACAGGAGCCGGTCAACTCCTTGAAACGGCCGGCGGGGTCGCAGAGAATAGCGCGCCATGAGATCACTCCTCCTCTTTTTCGCTCTCTTCGCGGTCGGGCTCACGGCGCCAGTTGCCGCGCAGGACCCCGCGGCGGCGACACACGACGAGCTACGGACGCTCAGGGACGACATGGTCGACGCGGTCAACAACCGCGACCTCGACAGGCTGCTCGGCCATCTGGCCCCCGACGTGGTCGTCACGTTTCAGAACGCCGAGGTCGCGCGCGGACGCGACGGCGTTCGCGGGTACTACGACAAGATGATGAAGGGGCCAGGCGCCCTCGTGCAGACCTACGACACGGCGGTCGCGGTCGACGACCTGACGATCCTCTACGGCGGCGACACGGGGATCGCGATGGGGACGTCGCGCGACCACTTCAAGCTGTCGAGCGGGGCCGAGCTCAACGTCGACGGGCGGTGGACCGCGACGCTCGTGCGGGTCGACGGGCGGTGGCTCGTCGGCGCCTTCCACGCGTCGGCCAACATGTTCGACAACCCGATCCTCTACAAGATGAAGATGACGGCCTATATCACGGCGCTCTTCGGGCTCGTGATGGGCGTCATCCTCGGGGCCGGCGTCGGATGGTTGCGCGACGAATTCGACGCGCTTGGCGACGCTGGCGTCGTGCCCGGCGTCCAGCGAGTTCTGGTAATGACGTTTCGCTCCGTTGATCAATTCCTGCCCGGATGTCGGCGCGAACAACAGCACCAGCGCTGTCCCCAACGACGATCCTAACAAAAACCCAAGCAGCCAGCTTATGAATGTACGCATCGAATGGCTCCATGCCTTTTATGAGACCAATACGTTGATTATAACGCATAGAATGTTAGTATCTAAGCAGATTCGTCGTAGGGGAGCACCAATGTGTGCTCCCAACACTCAGAGTGAACATATCTGGAGATGACCCCCATGTCCGCCGATTTCAGCAAATTCGCCAAACGTATCGAAGAGGCTTATTTCGTCTGGCTCACTACCGTGCGCGCCGATGGGATGCCCCAGCCCACGCCTGTCTGGTTCATCCGTGAAAACGATACCTTCCTGGTTTACACGATTCCCACGTCGCAAAAGGTGAAAAACATTCGTCACAGCCCTAAAGTGGCGCTCAACTATAGTGTAGATAAAGAGGGCGAAGAATATTTCGTCATCATGGGTGACGGCGTTATCGACGAAAGCACACCGCCACCCGACAAAAACGCCGCTTATTTGGAGAAATATGGCGCAGGCATCATCCGCATTGGCATGAGCGTCCAGAGCTTCACACAGACTTATTCGCTGCCTATCCGTATCACGCCCACGCACGTACGCGGCGACAACGAAGAATCCTGATGTCTCTACCCATAAACGTTTGCTGCGAAATTGCGGCGGCAAAAGAAATAGTTGCTGCAAGTTTTGAGGCTAATTGTGCGGCGATTGCTGCAAAATCAGCCCTCATACTACAGCTAAGAGGTGGCAGCAGCGGCTGCGACGTTGAAAAATAAGGTCTTGTATACATGATCTTTCCTGAAAACGTTTCGTGCTCAAGCAACCATAACACAAAACGAGGCGCATTTGAGTTCCTTTTGACACTTTAATGCATGATGTAATGTAAGTGTCTCTCGCATATCAGATGTAAAAACGAACAACGAATAATCAACAACCCATCACGAAGGAGCAGTCCATGACCAAAATCATCATCCACACTGACAGCGCGCCTGCCGCCGCTGGACCGTATTCGCAAGCCATCGTCATTAACGGCATGGTCTTTTGCGCGGGACAAGTCGGGCTGAACCCCACGACGCGCACGCTGGTTGAAGGCGGCATTGAAGGGCAAGCCCATCAAGCGCTCAGCAACATTCAAGCAGTGTTACTGGCAGCGGGCGCGACGATGAATCAAGTCGTCAAAACCACTGTGTTTCTGGCGGACATCAACCACTTTGCAGCGATGAACGCCGTGTACGCGACATTCTTTACCAGCGAACCTCCCGCCCGTTCGACCATTCAGGTTGCACGCCTGCCGCTGGATGCCCTGATCGAAGTCGAATGTATCGCCGTATTGGATTAAAGAGTCGTCAGTTTTCAGGCGTTAGGCGAACGTCAATATGGCATCCTCAAAAAGGGCAGACACATTGGTCTGCCCCTACAAATGTTGATCTCTCCTCTTTCCTTTGCGTCCTCTGCGCCTTGGCGGTTCATCCTCGTATTTGGTTAACAGCTATCGACTACTCGGCAATCTTGCTGGTATCGCCGCGCAGCACCTTGCGATACGCTGTGCGTCGCTGGAACACAGTCATGCCCGCACGTTCGTACAGCGCAACAGCGTTGGTTTTGCTGCTGCCATCGACTCCTAGCCCAACGCGCGTATAGCCCCGTTCGCGGAACATCACGAACGCGCTCCGCAGCAGCGCTTCGCCCAAGCCACGCCGCCGCCAGGGTCGCCGCACCGCCAGCGTACTGACGTACCCCAGGTCCGGCAGTGATTCACCGAAATATTTGCACAAACAGACACCCGCGATTTCCTCACCGTCATAAACGATCATCCACAGTGACGGGTCAAATTCCGGCTTTTCGATGGTGTAATGCTTCCACATGTCAAAAGGCTGGGCAACGTCACCGCCCCAATGGTCGCGGAACGCTTCGATCACGGTTTCGTACACCGCGCGCGAATCAAGTTCGAGGTTGAAGGGGCGCAGCGCGAAGCCTTCGGGTAATGGCGGCGCGGTGTGCGGGAGTTCCTCGATCATCATGCGGTAAAAATGACGGACTGCTGCATAGTCTGCGCTCAACATCAGCGCGACAAAGCCTGCGTTACTATCGAGATCCGCGCGCTGTACGTACACAGGCTCGTCAACAGGAAGGTGCTTTGTCAGCTCAAGGGCGTGAGCGTCGGTAGCGCGCACAAGTTCGCTGCCTAGCCCCTGCCGCTGATAGTCGGGATGAATATAGCCACGGGCAAACACACGCCCGGTGTCTTCAAGCATCACGATGTCGGCAAAGCCAATGACGCGCCCCTCTGCTGTTGTGATGACAAATCCATCACGTTCGGCATCAAAACCGGGTTCATCGAGTTCCCGGCGCAGTTCGTCAACTGTGTAGCGATAGTCATTGCCAATCGCCGCCTGTTCCGCGTTAATGACGGCGACTGCTGCTTCAAGATCATCCCAGCGGAAGTGTCGTAGTATCGTTTGAGTTCCCGTCAGCATAAATCATTCCTTATCTTTTGCCGATTGCAGCATAGCACACTTCATTTCAGAGTGTCAATAGAGGCATTAATGGGTCATAATGGCTGTACTGCTGTCGATGAGTCTGGCGTCATTGACTCATGTTCAAAACGAATGCTTTATAGGGGCGCAACATGAGGGTGTTTAAAAAGCTCCATTTTACGCGATGTCGTTAACCCCTATCCTCCAACCCTATCGCTTCGCTAGGGCGATTGCATGAAATTTAATGAAAAGGCTATGAGAACCTGTCTGAATATTCGTTTTTTGCCCCTCAGGGCGCACACATTGGTGCGCCCCTACGAAGTAAGGGTGGTTGAATTTTCAGACGGGTTCTGAGGGTTCACAACGTATTTGTAGGGACAAGCGTACAGGGCTGAGCAGCGGGCGAACACACAGGTTCGCCCCTACAATGACGTTTCTGACCT
>CALMZT010001069.1 GCA_937870805.1 uncultured Chloroflexota bacterium | reverse complement strand
GCGCTGCCGTCTGCGGTGCTGCTGCTGCCGCGTGCCCGCCAGTTGTCGCCCACCAAACCCTCGACAAGATCAAATTCGGCGGCTTCCAAAACCACACGTTCATCTACGTTGGGGCGGCAGACAATCATCTCTACCGTGCCGTGATCCTGTGGCGAACTGCCTACTGCTGCTAGCTGCTCCTGTAGTTCTGTCGTCGTCACATGTGCCTGCATCCCATCATCCTTTGTTTATTGCTCAGTTTGCCAGCTTTTCGATAGTGTAGCGCTCCCTGAAGCGCGCGTCTATACCCACAGCAGCGCTTCATTGACGCTGACGGTGCAAATAGCCTAACACGATCTCGCCGTATCAGCATATACACGCGCCTTACGATCTCGTATCAGGGTTGACATTATCTCATTGCCTTCAGATAATTTATGAAATTCATAATCTCATAAATTATGAGAAAAGGTTGAAAATGAAGCGAGTCTATGCCATACAAGAGAATGGTCAAGTGACACTGCCTGCTGAATGGCGCGAGAAGTACGGTCTTAAAAAAGGTGATATGGTCTCTTTTACGGAGACGGCAGAAGGACTGTTGATCACCCCTAAAAAACTCCTGGCGTTAAACCTGTTTGCTGAACTCGAAGAAGCCCTGCATGAGAAAGGGATTACCTTAGAGCAGTTGCTTGATGCTGGACAAGACATACGACAGGAAATTTATGACGAGAAGTACAAGACACCTTCTGATCGCTCGTCATGAAAGTTTTTGTGGATAGCAGCGTGTTTTTTGCGGCAATTTACTCGGCGCATGGTTACGCACGTGATCTACTGCTGCTTGCCATTGATGAACAAGTTCAACTGATTGTGAGCCAGGATGTTCTGACAGAGGTTGAGCGCAATTTGGGGCGTAAAGCTCCAGAGAAGTTAGCAACGTATAAACGATGCTGACGCTGTTTACATTAAACGTTACATCAGATCCCTCTAAAGAGGCAGTTGCTGCTTGTGAAGCTTATGTAGCTCAAAAAGACGCCCCTGTTGTTGCCGCCGCTATAAGCGCTCAACCCGATTATTTAGTGACCTTTGATCGACGAGATCTGCTTGACCCGCCAGAGGTTGCTGAAAAATTAGGCTTAAAAATCGTTACTCCTGATGTGGTTGTTGCTGAACTGAAAAAATAGCCGCTCAGACAACCCTATGTAAATAGCCCAACACAATCTTCGCCACCGTCGCGCTGACATTCGGCACAAGATACTCGCGTGGGGCTGCCCAGCGCGCGGGACTGCCCAACACCGTTTTCACGCAGCGCAGGATGTTGTCGGGGTTTGCGCCGCTGAGGATATTGCTGCCAACTTCGATGGTTTCCGGGCGTTCGGTCACGTCGCGGATGGTGACGTTGGGGATGCCGAAGATGCACGTTTCCTCTTGTACCGTACCGCTGTCGGTCAGCACACACATCGCATTCTTTTCCAGCGCCACGAAATCGGCAAAACCCACTGGCTCGAAGGCGCGCACACCGCCGCTGTCGAGCGTCTTGCCCTGCTTGAGCAGTTGTGAGCGCGTGCGTGGATGCAAGCTGCAAATCACAGGCACGCCGTATTCCGCATTCAGCCGTTGAAAAGCGTCGATAAACTGTGTCATGCGTTGGGGCAGATCGACGTTTTCCGCGCGGTGCAGTGTCACCAGCATGTAGCGTCCTGCTTCCACGCCGAGATCGGCTAAGGCGTGTGATTGTTTGATTTGCGGTGCGTAGCGGTTGAGCACCTCGTAAATCGGGTTGCCTGTGACGTAGATACGTTCGCCGGAAATGCCTTCGCGCAGCAGGTTTGCTCGGCTGCGTTTGGTGTATGGCATGAGCACATAGCTGCTTTGGTCTATGAGGCGGCGGTTGACTTCCTCAGGCACGCGGTCATCGTAGCAGCGATTGCCTGCTTCCATGTGATACACCGGAATGCCCATGCGCTTGGCGATGATGGCAGCCAGCGCGCTGTTGGTATCGCCCAACACAAGGAAGGCGTCGGGCTTTTCAGCGATCAATACCTTTTCACTTTCGATCAGCGTGTGCCCGATGAGTTCGCCCATCGTATCGCCGCGCACGCCTAATTGATAATCGGGCGCGCGCACGCCCATCTCCTGAAAAAAGATGTCGCTGAGGCGCGGGTCAAAGTTCTGCCCGGTATGGACGAGCACATGCTGGCACAATTTATCCAGCTTGGGGATGACCATGCTGAGGCGAATGATTTCGGGTCGCGTGCCGAGAAAGGTGATGAGTTTCATAGGTTTAGCGATGACATGCTCTTTCTAGATTTCATCCGCCAGACTGCCGAAGTGCCACGTCCACTGAAGTGGACACGTTGAGGGAGTGGGTGGCTGCTATGAGTCCTCATCATCCGTTTGCTCCGGGTAGTCAATAAGCGCATTTGAGGCATGATGTTCCTTTTGTCGCTCAATGTAGTCCATAACATAAGGGGGATTTTTTGCGCCAAACGTAACAGCGCCATAGCTGTGCTGCCATTTGAAGTGATTTTCAAGCTGAGGAAATGTACGATTGATCTCATATGCCGATAGCCCTTTGACCTCTTGCACCCAATTAGCAGCGGCGACACTCAGCGCAATACTCACTCCTCATTACTCATCATGAAGTTTCATTTGTCTACTTCAGTAGACGTGGTACTTTGGCAGCCGGACACTTTAGTGTCTGGCGACAAATTATGCAACAATCTCTAATCCTCAGATCGTTCATTCAACCACTTCCACACGACGATCATGGCGATCACATCATCGGCTTGATAGGCGCAGGCATCGGTGAGGTGACGCACGTCATCGATAGCCAGCCAGCGTCGATAGTCGTTATACGCCATGCTCCAATCTTCATAACCTGCATAACGAAAGCCTAAATACGCAGAGACGGTTTTGAGCGACGTGCCACGCGCGGGGATTTGCACGGTTTTCTTGAAGGTGTGATGCAAATCGTGCAGGCGATGGTTGAGGCGCGAAATGACATCTACAGTCGCGGACGCGCGCATCACGCCCGCATCGAAGCCTGTCCAGTGCGCAATCGGGCACTCGTTAGCAGAAACGGCGTCTGCAAAATAGCGCCACGCCGCATCGGTGTCGGGCACGATGGCAGCGCTGCGCCCATCATTCAATATCAAGTGTTGTGTCTTCCGTTGATAGGGTGCGACGATTAACAGCCCCAAATTGCCAACATCATCCGACCAGCCAATGCTCCACACGCGCTGTGTATAAGGGTCGGTTTCGATGTCGAAGAACCACATCGGCTGCTGGCAAACATTCGGTACGCTGTTCAGCCAGATGGGGCGCTGCTCAATCCACGCGCGGGCTTGCGATTGCAGCGTGGGCGCGGTTGCCTTGCCGATGTCGTGAAACCAGCGTAGTTGGTCCACCGACATCGACACAATTTGATGTAGGGACGTGATTGATTCCTTTTTGAAGTGGATGTGCGTCTCTTTGCGCAAGCCGTTCAGCAGCGACACGTCGTAGTGAATTTGTGCCTGCGCTTTGCACGCCGAATGCCATTGACAGCCGCGACAGTAATCCGCGAGGCGAACCGACGGGGCTTCGACTTGGCTGTTCATGAGATGGACAATGTGCTTGAGATGGCTGATGAAACGCTCTTCGTCGTATTCATGCTCGACGCGCTGCTGGGGCGCTCCATATTCATCTTTGCCCAACCAGAACTCAGCCGTCGGCGGCTCAACCTGCTGGATTTGCTTCAACAGCCAGACATAGCAGTCTAATTGAAGTAAGTCGGCTTCGTTTAAGTCGCTGTACTGTTTGATTT
>CALMZT010001068.1 GCA_937870805.1 uncultured Chloroflexota bacterium | reverse complement strand
GCGCATCATTGCGCTGACAGAATAAAGGGCTTCAGCCCGCCGCAAGCCACGCTACTTTAGTGGCAGTGGTAACCTTCGGTGGCTTCGCAAGGCGCTTTAAGAAAGGCGCGAGATGAGCAATAGTGTTATACTAAAGAGGTTGCCAGTCGCGGCGCGTCAACGCCCCCTGGCTCTCCGATTATTCAGGAATCAGAGCATGTCCCATTCTACCATTCGCACGGTCTATTTTGCCAGTCATTTGCCTCGCGCCATTGCTGATGCACTTAACGCGGAGAGTGGTCGCATCTACACGCAGGTGATGGTGGAGCAATATCGCATTTACCGCAAAACAGGTACATGGCTCTCGCCTAAAGCGCAGGAACGGCTCAACGATGGCTACAATGCCGGGCAATCACCCCTGCTCCATGCGCACAGCATCGACGCGGCACAACAGGGTTTCGCTAAAGCCTGCAAGACGGCCAAAGCGAATCGGGGCGATGGAGCGCATTACCCCCATAAGCGTAAACGCTACCGGACAACCATCTGGAAAAACACCGGCATTCGCCTGAAGGACGGTTGTCTGCTGCTTTCGTTGGCACGCGGAAACCAACCGATTAAGGTTGATCTGCCCAAACCGCTGCAAGCCCTACCGGTTGAGTCCTTTACCGAAATGCGATTGGTCTACAACAAATCAAGTCGGCATTATGAATGGCATTTAGCGGTGGGTGACGGGATTAAAATTGTCCCAACCTCAAACCTTAACGCAGCAGCAATTGATTTAGGCGAAATCCATCCCGTCACCATCACAGACGGCATGGACGCATGTGTCGTCTCTTGTCGTGAATTACGCTCAGTGTCGCAGCACATCAACAAACGTATTTCAAAATTCCAACAGGCACAATCCAAACTCAAGCGAGGCTCACGGCGCAGTAAAAAACTGATACGGCGCAAGGTTCGTTTTCTTGCCAGGCAGAAACGGCGAAAACGCGATCTCGAACACAAGATCAGTCGCGCGGCTGTCGATTGGTGTGTTGAGCAGAAGGTGGGAGTGCTGGCAATTGGGGAGGTGCGCGCTATTGCAGATGGAAAGCATTTGCATCGAAAGAGCCAGCAGAAGATTAGCCAGTGGTCACACGGCAAGATGCGTACCTATATCGGTTACAAGGCTGCGGCAAGGGGGATTTCTGTCTACGACGATGTGAACGAAGCGCAGACTTCGCAGACTTGCACAAATTGCGGCAATCGTCATAAACCGAAGGGCCGGGTGTATACCTGTCCGTCTTGCGGCGCGGTTGTCCACCGAGATGTGCAAGGGGCAAGTAACATTTTATCGCGCTTTCTTTATGGTGAACTGGCAAAAGTTCCAGTTCCAAAACCAAAGTATCGTCACCCCGTTTTGCGGGGTAAGCGTAGTTCGCCCGGACACGGCGCAAGTAGCTCGGCGGTCACTCGATAACGCAGTTCACCGAAGGTATGAGCGAGAACCGACGAGAAGCTGCGCGGATTTATCCGCAGCAGAGTGTCACTTTACATCCTTCATTTTTCATGTTATATTACCAGCGGTCATCAGACCCACCAACTGAAGAGGGATGATCCCGCACAGCTATGGCTGTGTTTTTGTATTTTAGGCCATAGACATTATTGGAATTTCATTTGAGGAGGCGGGTACGTGAGCGATGTACAATATCTGACCCCCGAAGGACAGAAAAACTTAGAAAGCCGGCTGAAGCACCTGCTGGAAGTCCGCCGCGCTGAAGTGGCCGAACGGCTGCGCCGCGCCCTGGAAGAAGGCGGCGACCTGAGTGAAAATGCGGAATATGAAGACGCGAAAAATGAGCAGGCGTTTGTCGAAGGTGAAATTATGCGCCTGGAACAAA
>CALMZT010001067.1 GCA_937870805.1 uncultured Chloroflexota bacterium | reverse complement strand
TCCTTGCTTTTCCCCATCCCTGCAACAAAAAAGTCGCTGTTTCTCACAACGACTTTCTTTAATCTGCCAAAGTCTAGCGCGTCGAAGACGCCGTTGTAAAAGGCAACCATCTCCGGCATGTGGGTAACAGCCAGCGTGATTCGTTCGATTTGCATTCTGTAGTCTCACGTTATAATCGACCTATCACCTTACTGTAGCACGCCTTTTCTAAGAGAACAAATGTCCGATAAAAATTTTAAAACTCTAGTTTCACGGTGGATGTCTCTGTGCGCAGACTTCAAATTGCACAGTGTTTCTACAGGGGACAGCGTTCGGGTTCATAAAGGTAGGTTTTTCATGCTTTCTACTCCAAAATGTCTCCACAACGCGCAGTTTTTAAGCCCCTCTCCCGCCACACAAGCTCACTTACGATCAAGTTTCCGCAAGGGAGAGGGGTTTGGGGTGAGGTCAAGGCGAACACTCAATGCACTCTACAAATTATCGACCTTTATAAAGGGTTAGGGGGTGAGGTCACATGAACAATTCTCACAAACGCATCGGCTTTATCTCCACTCGTCTCGCGGGAACAGACGGCGTTTCTTTGGAGACGATGAAATGGGTCAAAATTCTCGAAGCGCTGAAACACGAATGTTTTTGCTTCGCAGGAGAGTCGGATTGGGAAGCAGCGCGCACGCTCGTTGTCCCTGAAGCCCACTTTATGCACCCCACCATCCAACAAATCAATGTTGATCTCTTTGATGATTACGTTCGCTCTCCGCAAACCACGCAGACGGTACAAAAACTAACGGGCTACTTGAAAGAGCAGTTGTACAAATTCCTGCGCACCTTCGATCTCAACCTATTGATTGTTGAAAATGCGCTGTCGCTGCCAATGAATGTGCCGCTGGGTTTAGCCTTGACGGAATTCCTCATCGAGACCAACTGTCCGACGATTGCCCATCACCACGACTTCGCATGGGAACGTGAGCGCTACGCCGTGACCGCCGCCGATGATTATCTCAACGCCGCGTTCCCGCCGACGATGCGTTCCATCCAGCACGTCGTCATCAATACCTTTGCCCACCGCCAGTTAGCCATGCGCGGTGGTGTCAGTTCGCGCCTGATCCCGAATGTGATGGACTTTGATCACCCGCCGCCCGCGCCTGATGGCTATGCGGATGATTTACGCAGCGTACTGGGCATCCAGCCTGACGAACGCCTGCTGCTGCAACCCACGCGCATCGTTCCACGCAAGCGCATTGAACACGCCATCAACCTGACGCGGCGCTTAGGCAAGAACCATGTGCTTTTGATCTCGCACACTTCCGGCGATGAAGGCATTGGGTATAAAACCTACCTTCAGGATTATGCTCAGGCGATGCAGGTCAAAGTAATTTTCGCGGATGAGATCATCAGTCATTATCGCGGGCAAACCGCTGATGGGCGCAAAATCTATTCGCTGGCAGATGCCTACCAGCAGTCCGAGCTTGTCACTTATCCCTCGCGCGTCGAGGGCTTCGGCAATGCGTTTCTGGAAACACTCTACTACCGCAAACCCATCGTCGTCAGCACGTATGAGATTTTCAGGACGGATATTCAACCGAAGGGCTTCAAAATTGTCGGCTTTGAAGATTTCATTACCGACGAAACCGTGCGTCAGGCACGCCATCTGTTAGACAATCCGGCAATCGTTGAAGAAATCGTGCAGCACAACTATGAGCTTGGTCGCCGCTACTATTCGTATCGCGTGCTGGAACAGCATCTCGTGGCGCTGCTCA
>CALMZT010001066.1 GCA_937870805.1 uncultured Chloroflexota bacterium | reverse complement strand
CGAAATGAAGCATCAGCCGCCGTTCGCAAAACCCAACTGCCGCTCAGTTTTTACGAGCGTAGGCAATGGGATGCGCGGCGGCAAGCCAATCGAGGTTGTTCAGGTACGCCGCTTTGTGCCCCGTTTCGACAATGACAAAAAAATCGAGATCGGAATAGGCGTCGAGTCGATCTAACTCCACGCCTACCGAACCGAGTGCCAAAAGGGCTAAGCCATGACCTGTGGCGGCGATAGCTCGTCCGATTTCGTCCAGCCGCCGCAGCAATAATGTGGGTTTATCCACCTGTACGCACCGCATTCAACTGATTGCGCGCGCTGGTGAAGGTAGTGTTGATGGCATTGACGGCGATGTTGCCGCGCGATAACCCGGCAGAAAGACTGTTGTTGTTGCAAGCATTGCGGAAATCGCGCCAGCCTTCACGCAGCAGTTGCAAGCCGAGATTGATGGCTTCTACGGTGTCTTGCAGCGCGGGCGAGGCAGTGGCGGCTTCCTGCGGAATCTCGTAATCTTCAGGGATTTGGGGATCAGGTTGTCCACAGCCACCCGTCGTTCCAGAGTTTGACACATCTGTCCAATACTGTTGCAGCAGGACAGCAGGACCACGCACCGTCGTCATGTCATCGATCAGCGAGGACAGCGGCGCGATGTGGCTGCGCGGGTCTGCGCCGGGCACAGGCGTTGCGGTGGGGGGTTCTTCGGTGGCGGCTTCGTCTTCGGTGGGCGCAGCTTCTTCGGTAGCGACGGTGGGCGTAATCATGGTGCTGGCTTGCAGTTCGGATAAGTCTAATTCAATCGACGTGAGTTCCGACTGGATGCTGGCGATGGATTGCAGCGGCTCGGCAGCTTCATCAGCGGTGAGCGCTGGTGCAGCGGCTTGACAGGCGGTATCCAGCGTGCTTTTAGCGCTGGTGAAGTCTTCTATCGCCGTGTTGAGGCGCTCGACTAAGGAGTCGAGTGCGGGATAAGCGGCTTTGTCGGCATCGGAGAGCGTGTAGGGCGTGGCATTGTTGAAAAAGGCGATACAGTTGCCTTCGCTGAATGTCCCATCGGCGGCAGCTTGATACTGTGCTTGCAGGGTGTTGAGATCGGTGCGCAGGAAGCTCAGCTTGCCGTTCACTTCGGTGATAAGCTGCGGCAGCGGGGTTGAACCAGCGGTGCTGCTGTCAGCCACTTCGGTGCTTTCGATGATTTCACCGCCGCTAAATAATGACATGCCATCGGTGGCGAAAAATGCGCCGATCAGAATCACAAACGAGATCAGCAAGCCGACCATGATCATGACCATCGTGCGCGTGGGGATGCCGAGTCGTTTGCCGACTTTGCCCTCGTTGGTAACACGCTTGAGCAAATCCAGCACCTTGTCGTCTTCGCCGCGATCTAACGCCTGCTGTAAGGCGCGGAACTTGCCAAGGGAATAGACCAGCGCGCTTTTCACGCCTGCATCTTTTTCGCGGTTATACAGCTTGACCAGCGGCTCAATGACGTGCGGCTCACCGGATTCACCCAGCCATAGCACTGCCGCGCGCCGCGTCTCGGCTTTTTTCGATCCCAGCAATTTAATATTTTGGTCTACTTTTGCTTCAAAATCAGCAATATCAGTATCAAAATCAGCCATGACGCTGCCCTTTTCCCGCACGATAAATTCATCCTCAATCAATGATATTGCAAGTGGAGCATGACCGCAATAAATGTCGAACAAGTGGTTGATTTATCTGCGATTTTAGACCAAAATGGTTCTAGATGGTTCGCACACTAGAGAAGTCCCAATGTTAAACGCAACGAATCTGAACGTCCCGTTAGATCGGGAAGGCGAAGAACCGATCTATCGTCAACTGATTCGCCACATCCGAATGCAGATTGAAAGTGGAACGCTGCCCGCCGGAACGCGCCTGCCTGCCAGCCGTGACCTTGCGCGCCAATTGAACGTCAGCCGCATCAGTGTGGTCAATGCTTACGCCGAACTGCGCTCAGAAGGCTTTTTGAGCGCGCACGCCGGACGCGGCACGTTTGTCGCGCGCGATGGCAGCAACGGCAGCGCGCCGCAGGATAAGCCCAGCAGCAACAGCAGCAATGCCCGCGTCAACGAAGCACCGACGACGCCTGACCGTTCGCTGCGCGAGATGATGCGGATGTCACGCAAGCCGGGCGTGCTGAGTCTGGCTCAGGGTGCGCCGCCGCCGGAATTCTTTCCGATGCATGGGCTGCGCGAGGCGCTTAACGCGGTGCTGGATCGTGACGGCGCAAAAGCATTGATGTACGAGATGACAGAAGGCTATGGACCGCTGCGCCATGCGGTGCGCGATTACGTGAGCGCGCTGGGGATTCAGTGTAGTACCGACAGCGTACTCATCACGGGCGGCACGCAGCAGGCGCTGGATATGGTGATACAGGCGCTGCTTTCCGAAAATGACATCCTCGTCACTGAAAACCCCACGTACCTCGGCATGATCGACATTGCACGCACACGCCGCGTCCAGCTTCAGGGCATCCCGATGGACGAAGACGGTATCCGACTGGATATGCTGGAAAACTTCATCATCGACCATGCGCCGAAGCTGCTGTATGTGATGCCGACGTTCCACAATCCGACGAGTCATGTGATGCCGCTGCACCGCCGCCGCCAACTGTTGAATCTGGCGAATGATTACCATGTCACGATTTTGGAAGATGGCGTGTATCACGAACTGCGCTTTGAAGGTGAAAATATCCCGCCGCTGAAGGCGCTGGACGACACGGGCATTGTCATCCATACCAGCGGCTTTACGAAGATGATGCTGCCGGGTATCCGCATCGGCTACGTGATTTGCGACAGCGGGCAGTATGAACGCATCGTGCGCGTCAAGCAAGCCGCCGATATTTCGACGCCGACGCTGAACCAACGCGCGATTCATATGCTGCTGGAACGGGGTATTCTCGCGCAGCAGTTGGAACGTAACAACCGCGAACTGAAGCGCCGCCGCAATGCCGCGCTGGAAGCCGCCGAGAAGTATTTCCCGCCGGGCACACGCTGGAATACACCTGAAGGCGGCTTGTATCTGTGGATCGAACTGCCGAAGATGGGACCCAATGCTGCCGAATTGTATTTCACCGCGCTGGAAATGGGCGTGTCGTATGCCATTGGCAGCGTGTTCTATACCAATGTGGGCGGCAGTCATCGCATCCGCGTGAACTACGGCGCGCATAAACCCGCCGACATCGAAGAAGCCTTCAAGCGGCTAGGGCGTGCGTGGCGCGAACTGGCAGCAGACTACGCGGAGATGGAGAAGTCGCCGTTGCTTTAGTGACGAGCAATGAGCAACGAGCAATGGGTGAAATGCGGGGAATGAACAGCCAAGAGCACCAAGAGCACGAAGGTTTGTTTTTCGTGTAAGCACTGTGGTTTGAGGAGTGGCAATTTGCGGTAGTTAGACTATCGCGAAAAAGAAAACGAACTTTAATGAAGTTGGCTGCTGATTTGATGAGGACAACAAGATGAAACTGGATAACGCTTTCCAAGCCGGGTTGCTGTTGGGACTGCTCGTTAATCAATCCAAGATGCAGCAGCAAATGATTGAAAATCAACAAACGGTTATCCAGTTGCAGCAGCAGGTCATTGGGCTTCAGAAGCGTGTTGATGAGATGACGCCTAAAACGCCAGGTGATGATGTCCGCTGGCATATTTTCTCTGGTCTGGATGATGAGGATGTTGTTGCCTCCGATGATCTAAAGGCATTGAAAGCGCTATATAAGTGGGTGAGTGAATTTGGTAGGAAATACGTCAAGGGATATGTTCATCCCACTGTGTACAGCGAAATCATGAATCATATGGGGCGTGGTTTATCACGACGTATCGCAGAGATTGAAACCCTCGCGAAGTTCAGCACTCCTTCCAGTAGTCCGAAAAAACCTAAAATCAAGTCCACGAAATCTGCACAAGCAACACCTGAAACAAATGGAACATCCAATTCAACAGAAAATCCTGTTGATGATAAGCCTCCACAGCAACTTGCGCTTATCCAGTAAAGCGCAAAATCAGATAATTACCCTCAAAAAAGACACAGATCTCTCTGTGTCTTTTTTGTGCTTAAGATATAGAACAAAATAGCTAAATCTGGTAAAATGGAGGTGAGATAGGGAGGAAAAATTGATGGATTTTGGAATTCCCGGTTTGCGCTATCAGGCGAACTACCTGACTGAGCAGGAACAGCAAGAACTTCTGCGACAGGTCGATGCGCAGCTCTGGCTGACAGAACTGAAACGGCGCGTGCAGCATTACGGCTACAAATATGATTATCGCAAGCGCATGATTGATTATTCGATGTCGTTGGGTCATTTGCCGGATTGGCTGACACCCATTGCGCAAAAAGTTCAACGCGATGGCTTTTTGCCTGTGCTTGCCGATCAGGTGGCAGTGAACGAATATTTTCCGGGACAGGGCATTGGCGCGCATGTGGATTGTGAGCCGTGTTTTGGAGATACCGTTGTCTCGATTAGTCTAGGTTCAAGCTGCGTGATGGATTTGCGGCATGTGGAAAATAAGCGGCATGTGCCGATTCTGCTGGAGCCGGGAAGTCTGCTGATGCTCACTGGTGAAGCGCGCTATCGCTGGACACATGGCATCATCGGACGTTATGACGATATTTGCGATGGGAAGACATTAAAGCGTGGGCGGCGCGTGTCGGTGACGCTGCGCACCGTGCTGATCGGCGTGCCCTAACAGCCGTTGGGGATACTGATGTTGGGCACAACGCCAACGTCAAACAGATCGTAGCGGATAATCACCTGCCCCGTCACAGGTAGCTGGCGATCAAAGATGATGGCGTTCTGCACGTTGAGCGTCACGTAAAAGCGCACGACGACATTGTGCTGCGGGATCACCCACAGTTCGCCTTGTTCCGTCATCGCGATGCTGCCATTGTCAGTAGGGCGAATGGCAGGCAGCACCAGATCCTCGTTCGTGAAGGTGTACTGCCACGCCTCCGCACCGAGGATGCCGTTGAGCACGAAATGTTGTCCGGTGGGCTGCGCGTTAGCCACCCCACCAATCAGGGTTCCCGCGCTCACGTCGGCAGTGCGCACCGCAT
>CALMZT010001065.1 GCA_937870805.1 uncultured Chloroflexota bacterium | reverse complement strand
TTATAAAATCTGTATGCTCTTTAGTAAACCGCACATTTGTTCAACATAAACCCCCAAAAAGCGGGCTAGACAGCGCAGACTTTACGGTTCGCCTTCCGTGCGCGGCTTCTCGTCGGGCAGCGTCGGCGGGCGCGGCGGCACAGCGTCCTGTGCCGGCGGAATATAAACCGCACCACTGCCTACCCCTGGAATATCGCCAGGGGGTACTTCCGGCGGCAGCGTGGGTGGCGCATTCGGCGGCGGCTCATAGGGCATAGATGTTGGAAGCGCAGTAGGCGTTGTGGGCTGTTCAAACGGTGTCTGCGGCGCTGGCTGTGGCGTGAGCGGAACAGTCTGCGGTGTCAGAGGGATGGTCGGTTGCTCAAATGGCGTCAGCGGCGGCGTGGGCGGAACACTGGGCGGCGGCTCATAGGGGGTGTACATCGGCTCTACAGCCGGGACAGTCGTTTGTTCATAGGGTATTTGCGGCGCAAGCGGCGCGGCAGGGATTTCAGGAGATGCCATTGGCGGCGCTGGCTGCTCGGTAGGCACCACAGGAGTCGCAATCGGGGTTGGCGGCAGTGTGCTTGCTGGAGCGACGATAGGAGGAGCAGCAGGCGTCGGCACAAGCGGATTTGCCGAAAGCGGCACAGGGGAAGCCAGCGGCGTCGGCGGCAGTTGAGCTTGCGCTGCTGCCTGGGCAATTTCCTGTTCGATCACTGAAGGCGGCGGCACCTGCTGCACGCGGTACTTTTCCACCGCCTGATCAAATTGATCAGCAGCCTGCGCCTTCATCTGGTTAAAATCCACCCGACGATAGGGCGGAGGCTGTGCGCGCTCCTTATCGTCTTCGTCGTCGGGTTCGTTACGCGCAGAAAGTACACCTAGCAGCGGACCCATCAGCGGACCCAGGAAACCGCGCCCCGTAATGCGCGCGACCAGCATCGCGGCACCCGCCACCATCATGAAAAAGATTACGAGCACTGCCAGACACCCAATGACCAGCAGCAGCCCATTTTGGGGTATTGAATCCATCATTCACCTCGCAAACTCACAAGCGCTTGTCATCCTTGCGCAGTTCTACTTTCGCAGCAGCGGCGAAACCGTTTCAAAAATCTGCATCAACAGTGTTTCAATTACCGTTTCAGGATACGCTTCGTTACGCACATCGTCGTAATCCACGCGCGCACCTTTCCAGCCTTCGCTGTGCCAGCGCGCGGGCAGCGGCAAAATCGTCGTCGTTTGGTCTTCCGGTGCGGGCGAGAGGTACGAGTAGAAATAGGGGCGTGGGATGCCTTCATCGCCCGGCGAAAAACCGAAGTTCATGTGCGGCGCGCTTTCTTCGTAAGTCGGCGTGGCAAACCACAGAAATGACAGATCAAAGTGATGTGACCACACCACAATTGGCGTCATCGCCCCATACAACTGTCCTTTGAAACGCGACATCGACGTGAAGATTGTGTACAACGTAATCGCATATTCTGCCGATACATCCAGATTCACCTCAAACGGTATTTCGTTGTTGAGATCGGTCATCGGCACATCGAGTCCCGCGCGCGACAGCACTTCAATCGCCAGCGTTTGCAGGCTGTAGCCGTTCAGCGGTACGCCGTTCACGGTGCCCATCGTCATATCCAGCGTGACGCCCGTGCTGGTCATGCCGCCGCCGATTTTGAGCGATCCGGTAGTCAAGCCTTTCGGGGTGACCAATAAGCTGTGATGCAAATGATTGGGCATGGGTTCGACGTAACGGAGGCGCACGGCATGGAGCAGTTGGGCGGCGCGGTGGAGACTGTTGCGGGTCAGTTCAAAGTTCGCCAGTTCAGCTAAGGGCATAGGAAAGCTCCTGTGGGGTAGTGAGGTCAATGCTGAGCAAAAAGTTGAAAGCCATGAGCAATGAAAAAATGCAACGGGTGCTGTTGGTTGGCGATTTAAGGGCACATCAATGGAGCATCGTGAGCGTCTGCTTCACTATCTCTACACTCATTGCTCATTGTTTATTCGTCCAGTGTCACCTAAAAAAGTTACATGCCATCTAGTTATCTCTATTGTAGCATTGATTGAAAGAAAGGGATGAAGGTTTCTATCTATGTGGAGGTACACCAATGACTCATCAACCGGCTATTCCATCGGAGACGCCAATGCGGACACTCACCAGCGCACCCACTCGCAAAGTGACGGCGGCGACTGTTGCGGGTGCAATTTCAATCGTGGTCGTATGGCTGCTCAACACCTACGTGCTGCAAGCCAATCCCATTCCGGCG
Organism: uncultured Chloroflexota bacterium; assembly: GCA_937870805.1. Classification (GTDB taxonomy): domain Bacteria; phylum Chloroflexota; class Anaerolineae; order Aggregatilineales; family Phototrophicaceae; genus JACAER01. The sequence continues at coordinate 9,791 of CALMZT010001065.1, read as the reverse complement.
GAAGTGGCGTCAGCGATTACGACTATCGTGGGCTTCGTGATTGGCTAGCTTACGCCGCCCAACCCGAATGATACTGTGGTCCCTGCGTGAACATCGCAGTTGAGATACCTATCCCTCGGAGCACGTCGAGGGCTTTTTATGTGAAGCCTTACCAACGGCTTGTGCTTAAAACGTAAGATCTGTCGCCAACATCCTTTCTATACTATATAAAACGACTACAGTCTGCTTAGTGAAAATCAGAACCCCGCGACACAGATGCGCTTCTGATTCATGAACCAGAGGCAGAGTACGGGAAAGGAAAAGAATGATGCAACTGCATGGCATTCATCATGTGACAGCCGTCACCGGAAATGTGAAGCTGAACCTGGATTTTTATACGCGCGTCCTTGGCTTGCGCCTCGTCAAGAAAACGGTCAATCAGGATGATGTCAGCGCTTACCACATGTTTTACGCAGATAAGCGAGGGACACCGGGCACGGATATGACCTTCTTTGACTGGCCCCAAACGGGACCGAATGTGCGCGGCACGGACAGCATCGTCAACACCATGTTTCGTGTGAATGGTTCAGCGGCGTTGGAGTATTGGACGACCCGCTTCCACGACCACAACGTTAAGCACGGCGGCGTGGAACCCTTTGCTGGACGCGGCATCATTCGTTTTGAAGACCCTGAAGGGCAGCGTTTGACACTGGTGGACGATCTCGGCGCGCCATTCGAGGGTGAGCCGTCAACGGGCGTGGACATTCCGCTGGAATACGCGCTGCGCGGGTTTCATGGCATCGTACTCTCTGTCCCACGTTTGCAGCGCATGGAGCCAATCTTCACGGAACTGATGAACTTCGAGAAAGTATCGGAACAGCCGAGCATAGACGACCCCAGCGAAACTGTGACGATCTATGCGATGGATGGCGGCGGACCGGGCAAAGAAATCCATGTCATTGAGCAGCCCAACCTGCAACCCGGCTTTTTGGGGCGTGGCGGCGTCCATCACGCAGCATTCCGCCTGAAGGATGACGCAGAACAGCAGGCGTGGCTGAAGCGGCTGAACAGTCTCGGCGTGGGCAATTCAGGTATCATAGATCGCTACTACTTCAAATCGCTGTACTTCCGCATCTCAAACGGCATCCTCTTCGAGTTGGCAACGGATGGTCCGGGCTTTGCCACCGACGAGCCATTAGAAACAATGGGTGAGCGTCTTGCGCTGCCGCCGTTCCTTGAGCCGCGTCGTAAGGAGATCGAAGCAGGTCTACAGCCTGTCTAAAACGCTACACTTTCACTATAAGTAGTTCTCCGGGCGCTAGTTTTTCAACTATCCCCGGAGATATTTAACTTACCCTAGAAGGTAGCCAATCCTACAAGCACCCTCTGCTTTCTTGGCTTTGCTGAAAGCTGATCGCTGCCTGCTGAAAGCCACCCTTTCGTACACATTGTATGAAGGTCTATGGGCATTTTGATAATAGTCAACCGATGATTACCAAATGGGCTTATGATAAAACTATAGACATTCAAGTTTAGGTCATTGAGGCAGTTCAATCATGCGCAACTTCGTTTCAAAAAGCGTCAGCAGCCTTCGTCCTTCTGGTATTCGCCGCTACTTTGATATCGCCGCCACGATGGAAGACGTTGTGACGCTGGGCATCGGTGAGCCGAGCTTCCCCACGCCGCTGCACATCATCGAGAAAGGCGTTGAAAGCCTGTACGATGGTCAAACAGGCTACACCAACAACTCCGGCACCATCGAAGTCCGCCAGGCTATCGCCCAATACATTCAAGGACTGTACAACGTCTCCTATAATCCCGAAGATCAAATCCTCGTGACCGTCGGCGTCAGCGAAGCCTTGTTCCTCGCGCTCAAAGCCATCCTCGACCCCGGCGATGAAGTGCTGATCGTCGAGCCATGCTTCGTGGCGAACGCGGCAGCCGTCGAGCTTGCGGGTGGTGTCCCTGTCAGCGTCGATACCCATGTCGAAAATGATTTTCAGGTAACAGGCGCGGAACTCGAAGCCAAAATCACACCCAAAACCAAAGCGCTTCTCATTAACTATCCCAACAACCCAACAGGCGCGGTGCTCACACGCGAACGCATGTTAGAAATCGCCGCCGTTGCCGAAAAGCATGATCTGCTGGTGCTGTCTGATGAAATTTATGAGCGCCTCATCTACGGCGTAGAGCATATCTGCTTTGCCTCACTGCCGGGCATGTATGAGCGCACGCTGCTGTTCAGCGGCATGAGCAAGTCGTTCGCCATGACGGGTTGGCGCATCGGCTACGTCAGCGCGCCCGCCGACATCATGGCAGCCATGCGCAAGGTTCACCAGTATCTCATTATGTCCGCTTCCACGACTGGACAAATCGCCTCCATCGAAGCGCTGCTGCACGGCGAACCCGACGTAAAGGAAATGTGCGCGCAGTACGATCAACGCCGCCGCCTGATTGTCGATGGCTTCAACAGCATCGGGCTGGCGTGCTTCGAGCCGCGCGGCGCATTCTACGCCTTCCCCAGCATCGCCGCGACAGGCATGAGCGACAACGACTTCTGCGAAAAGCTGCTGCTGGAAGATCGCGTCGCCGTCATTCCCGGCAGCGCGTTCGGGCGCAGCGGCGCCGGCTTCGTGCGTGCCAGCTATACCAACAGCTATGAAAATATCGAAAAAGCGCTGGAGCGTATGCACCGCTTCATGCAGCGTCATGGCTTTATACAATCTGTAGGGACACTCGCCGCCGCCCACTAACCCCACAACGAAATAATATTAGCCGTCGAAACCATGCCGTTTGTTGAAAGGGCATGGTTTTTTAGCGCTATAATAACTGTGTTGTTCGTGCTTTCGTGAGGCATATATGGCGAAGGAACGCAACTTTCCCGCAGTGTTCGCAGAGTTGAAAAGCATTTTGCAGCGCTATGCGCCGCACCTCAAAGTCACCGACGATGGTGCTGAAGGTTACACGCTGTATGGCGCGTTCTCCCCGAAATATAAGCAGGAAGTCTATTTCGGCGGCGCGCAGATCAAGAAAAACTACGTCAGCTTCTACCTCATGCCTGTCTACATGTACCCTGAATTGTCGAACGGAATCTCTGAGCGCCTCTCAAAACGGCGGCAGGGTAAATCCTGTTTTAACTTCACGGCTATCGACGCCGACAGCTTTAAGGAACTTGCCAGCCTCACCGAAAAAGGTTTCGAGCGCTTCAAGCAGGAAAATCTCGTCAAAGAATCCTGATTCGTAGCGTAAGAGTTTAGGAAAATAATAGCTCTTAAAAAGAGGCGCTTTTGTTGCAACCGCTTAAGGTTAAAGAGATTATTTCGGTAACGCTGAATGTGCTCGAATTTGTACTTAGTCCCTTCAGTGGACTTGGTACTTTGGTAGCCGGATGGCTTTAGCCTCTGGCGGCAACAAGCGCGTCCGTATTGAACGATGCACAACGATTTATTCTCCAGGAGCGATCATGACCCCGCCAATCCTTCAACTGCGTGTTGCTGTCACCACATCCGATTATGAAAAACTCGTCAGCTTCTATCAGAACGGCTTAGGACTCGACCCTGCTGCGCTGTGGACAGATATGGGGCGCGCCGTGATTTACGACATGGGACGCGCAACCCTCGAAATCTTTGATGAGCAGCAAGCCGCCAGCGTTGACCAGCTTGAAGCGGAGCAGCGCGTCAGTGGACCGATTCGGTTCGCCTTGCAAGTGCCCAATGTCGATGCCGCGCTGGAACGCGCGCTTGCCAACGGCGCGACTCTCGTACACAAACCCGTTACGACGCCTTGGGGCGACTACAACGCGCGCATTAAATCTCCTGATGGCTTGCAAATTACCCTGTTCCAAGCGCCCGAAAAAGAATAGCGGTTGACGATGATGCGCCACCGATGAATTTGCATTAAACTGAAAACTGTCAACTGAAAACTGAGAACTCCCTATGCTCCGCTGCGGCATTGACATGATCGAAAACCAGCGCATCACCGATGGCATCGCCCGACTTGGCGAACGCTTCTTAAATCGCTTCTTTACGGCAGGCGAACGTGAGGACTGTGAAGACCAGCCGCATCGTTTGGCGGCACGCCTGGCGGGGAAGGAAGCCGTCGCTAAAGCGCTTGGAACAGGCATTGGCGATGTGCGCTGGGTCGAGATCGAAATCCGCTGCAACAACCCGCGCAAACGCCCCACGCTGATTCTGCATGGCAACGCGGCGGCACTCGCGCAGGAAATGGGCATAACCCAGTGGGACATCAGCCTGACGCATACCGATGTGTACGCCTCTGCCGTCGCCGTCGCGCTGGGATAAGAATGTAAAACAAAGCCCCTAGATCGCTAGAGGCTTAATAGCTGTTCATCAACTGCCTTGTAGCTGCTGCGTAACGTTCAGATTGTCCCAGTTGTTCCACACTTCGGCGATGCAATCCCCTTCAAAGCGCAGAATGTAGATGCCATGCGCCGTAACGGGTTTACCTGACGCCGGGATACCCATCAAGTCAGCGCCCGTATGCGTGCCGTAACCTGTCCAGCGCACGACAGCCCGATCAGCGGCAACTATCACGTCTTCGATTTGGTTGCGAATGTCAGGCAGCGCCGCGCGGAAACCCTCGATGAACTGGTTATAAAATGCGCGATCCATCGCTGCTGGCAGACCCGGCAGGTACTCGTGTACGACACAATTCGCCGTTAGCAGTTGATCGAACGACTGAAGATAGTTCGCTTGATTGTGCTCCATGACGAAGCGTTTTGCTAAAGTGGTATAGTCAGACATAAATCACCTCTTAAGCCTGTGTATTCTGTGGAACAGCGCCAAGCTGGCGCATCAACCCCGCGTCATCGTCGTGCCGCCACAACTCAATGATTTTGCCGTCGCGCACGCGGAAAAATTCAATTCCCTCGACCTTGATGGGCTTTCCTGTCGGCGGCATTCCCATGAAGCTGCCGTTGTGTGTGCCAGTGTGCGTATGCAGCACGGCGACAAGATCATCTTCGGCAATCAGCGCTTCGAGTGTCGTATGCTGCTGTGGAAAAGCGGTGATGAAAACGGTAGTAAATTGGCGGAAAGCATCAATTCCCTGTAGTTCGCCCATCATTGGGTCGTGAATGATGACATCGGATGCAACAAGCTCATCGAGGAGTGTTGTATCCAGAGCGTTAAAAACCTCCTCATAAAGACGGCGCACGACAGTTTTATTTTGCTGAGTCATCTGATTTCTCCTTCATCTTGAATTTGAAATCAGTGTAGGCGACGCAGCAAAAGCAAACATCGGGAGAATTCCCTATTTTGTTTTCATTATCGCAGCAGATTATTTTGCATGGCGAACAACGTCGCAGCGGCGCGTGTGGAAACGCCGATTTTGTTATAGATATGCTGGATGTGATGGTCGGCGGTCTTCGGAGAAATCACCAGCATTTCGGCAATTTTACGTGTCGAAAGCCCTTGCGACATCAGTCGCAGCACTTCAACTTCACGGTCACTGAGATTTGCGGGATGAGCGTGCCGTATGCGTTCTCCGGTGATGCTCCCAAGAACCGCCTCCACTGCTTTGGGATCGAGTTTGCCTTCGCGCGCTTGCCGACGCAGTTCATCGGCGGCAGCTTCCAGCATTAAAGCGGGGCGATAGGCGCGGGGTTCGATTTTCGATTGGTAGACATCAGCCGCTGCCAGCAGGCGTGCTAATGGTGGCAGCATTGTCCCCGGCAGCCCGCGATGAAAACCTGAGCCATCAAGTCGTTCCCGGTGCAAAGCCGCTAGTGTACCCAATGGCGCTAATCCGCTGGAACGTGCTAAGATGCGCTCGGTATAGTAAGGATACAAGCGCACACGATCCCATTCCGCATCCGTGAGCGTTCCTGCTTTGTCCCATATCTGCAAGGTAATTGCCGTGCGTCCTACATCATGAAGCTGTCCCGCGCGGCGCACCTGAACCGCATCTTCCTGTGACAGCCCGCAGCCACACGCAGCAGTGAACGCCAATTCGGCAACCGCGCTGGAATGTCCGTGCGTGTAGCGTGAACGCAAGTCCGTGAAGTCTGCGATGGCACGCGCGGCGGTATCTAATTGTGATTCAGAAAGATAGGGGCGCGGTTCTGGTTCAAGGTTGAGCACTACCTCCCACACCGATTCACTGTTAAGCTCAGAGAGCAACTGCGCGCCGTGCTGCGCAAAATAGGTCGCCATTACAGGGTCATAATAACCGCCTGCGCGTTTGCGTGCTGCGTTCTGCGCCGTTTCAACGCCGCCCACCCGCTGAAACACTTCCGCGTCCTGCGCGATATGCACCAACCGTATCGCTTTCGACAGCGCCTCGCCTTTGTGCCTGCCCGGACTGCCGCGTCCGTCCCAGCGTTCATAAATCTGTCCGAGCGCCACCGCGACATCATCCCCTAATCCTAAGCGCTGCGCGATATTCTGCGAGACTTCACAGTGAGCGACTTCTGCTTCGCGTGTGAGTTCAATGCCTTTGGTTAAGCCATAAGTGATTCTGCGAACCCGTTCAGACAGTGGATAGCCTTCGCCCGCGTAACGAATCATCGCCGTAATCATCGGCAATGGCAGCAGTTCTACTGTCGAGACATGCGCCTGAGCAGCCAACTCATCGCCAAAGATGTCTGCCAAATGGGTAGCGTCAGCCGTGCAGCCGACAAAACGCAAGAGCGCGACGTAATAAACCGTGTGTAATTCGTCGTCGCTGAGACCGAGTGCTTCGCCCAAACGAAAGGCGAGTAAGCATGTGCGCAAGGCACGCTCTAACGGCTGTCCCGTCCCCATGTCCGTCGCTAACGAAAGCGCTGCGACGACTTCTGCCAGCCGCAAAAAGGGGCGATCACTCACAGACATCTCATTCTTCATATGCCACATTCTACTACAGTCACACGTTAACAAATCTCAACCGTATGCAAATCTGCATTCGCCATTTTTTGTCTGTTTCGCCATCCGTTCATGGCAAATATCCATTTTGGTGTCGATTCGCGGACTCTGTATGTGCCTGAAATGCACACATGGGCATTCCGAGTTCTCGATATGTACCACTTATGCGCCCACTCGTTGAACTCGATAGGTTCCACTCGGCACATCCCTCAACGAAGTTTGCCTTTTTCAACCGATTCTAACCTCAATTGCGCCCAAACGTGCTACAATCGTTTCAATAGAGAAGTCGTAGAGGAACAGGGTTATGGATAAACGGATGGTCGCTTTTATTCGCGCCTTGCGGGCGGCGGGCGTGCGTATCTCCCTCGCCGAAAGTCAGGACGCTATGTACGGCACTGATGCCATCGGTATCACCAACAAAGATTATTTCCGCGCGGCGCTCAAAACCACGCTCGTCAAAGAGGCGCGCGATCAGGAAAAATTTGAGCAGTATTTCCCGCTGTTCTTCGGCTCAAACCAGCCGCCCATGCAAGACATCATGTCGCAAATGTCGCCCGCCGACCAGAAAATGATGCAGCAGGCGATGCAAGCCCTGCAAGGCGACATGCAAGCCTTACAAGACCTCCTGCGCCAACTGATGCAAGGTCAGCCTTTCTCGCAGGATCAGCTTGACCAGATGGGGAAACAGTCAGGCATGAATCAGGCGACGGATATGTATCAGCGCCAGTGGTTTGAACGGCGCATGAATCGTCAGGCGGGCTTGCAGCAGCTTCAGCAGCTCATCGAGCAGCTTTTGCAAAAGTTGCAAGAGATGGGCATGAGTCCTCAGCAGGCACAGGAACTGCGCGAGATGATGCAGGAAAACGCGCAGGGGCTTGCCGATCAGATCGCGCAGTACGTCGGCGCGCAGTTAGCGGAACAGTCCGCAAACCGCGAACCCGACCCCAAGCCTGATCTGTTGGATGTGCCATTTTCGCGCCTCGGCGATGAAGAAGTGGACGCGATACGCAAGGAAATACGCCGTTTAGCCGCGAGACTGCGCAGCCGTGCTTCTCTGCGCCAGCGCCGCGCCAAAGCAGGTGCTCCCGACCCACGCCGCACCATGCGCGCCAACATGAAGTATCATGGCACGCCGATGGAACTCAAATTCCGCAAGCGCCACGTTAAGCCCGCGCTCGTCGTAATCTGCGACGTGAGTACCAGCGTGCGTTACTGTGCCGAGTTCCTGCTCACACTGATCTATGAGCTGCAAGATCAAGTGGCACGGACTAACAGTTTCATTTTCATCAGCGATTTGACCGACATCAGCATGGCGTTTAAGGAACATGAGCCGCAGGACGCTGTGCAGCGCGTGCTCATGGAAAATCGCCCCGGCTACTACAACACCGATCTTGGTTACAGCCTGAACACGTTCAAAAAAGATCATCTGGGATTGGTAACGGGCAAAACGACGGTGATTATCCTCGGCGACGGGCGCAACAACTTCAACGACCCGCGCACAGACATCGTGCAGGATATGCAGCGCCGCAGCCGCCGTCTGCTGTGGTTCAACCCCGAAAATCCCGGTATGTGGGGCACAGGTGACAGCGACATGCTGCAATATCAGCCGCTTGCCGATGGTGTGTTCTACGTCAGTACCTTACGCGATCTGGCAAACGCTGTAGATAAAATTCTGACTGATGGCTAGCTGAACCTTCACCACAAAAAATCTACTTGCAGCCCTTTTCCGAACTCAAGGAAAGGGCTGCATTTTATTTAGGGCTAATTCAGAATAGTTCAGGTGGTTCATCACAAAACGAACTTAACCGCCTATACTAAATTCATACTTTGCCTTGCATACACGGCGGTGTGAAAATGATGTCCAAGCTGCGCTCACTATTCGGATTATTTAGAGATGCTTTTAAGGAATGGCGGGCAGATGAGGTGCCGCGTCTTGCCTCGTCTCTGGCTTACTATACGACGTTCTCGATTGCGCCGCTGCTCATTGTCGTCGTTGCCATCGCTGGACTGGTCTTCGGGCAAGACGCGGTGAGTGGCAGGCTGGATGAGCAGATTCAAGGGTTGGTCGGGCGCGAAAGTGCCGATTTTGTTCAGGAAATTATCAAGAATTCTGCCAAAGCCAACGATAGCATTCTGGCGACGATCATCGGCTTGGTCACGCTTTTGCTTGGTGCGGCGGGCGTATTTGGACAGCTTAAATACGCGCTGAACAAGGTGTGGGGTGTTGCGCCAAAACCGGGGCGTGGCATTCTCGGCACGCTCAAAGATCAATTCATGTCCTTCGGCATGGTCCTGGGCGTCGGTTTCCTGCTGATCGTGTCGCTGGTGGTCAGTGCTGGTCTCACGGCAACCAGTAATTTTGTGACCAACCTATTGCCCGGAATGCTGTTTCTGGGGCAATTGATTAATGTGGTCGTTTCCTTTGGCATCATCACCCTGTTGTTCGCCATGCTCTACAAGTTCTTACCCGACACCAAAATTGAATGGCGCGACGTGTTCATTGGCGCGGCGCTAACATCGCTGCTGTTCACGATTGGCAAGCAGCTTTTGGGGTTGTATCTTGGCAACAGCGGCGTCGCCTCTCCCTATGGCGCAGCCGGTTCATTCGTCATCATTCTGGTCTGGATTTACTATTCCGCGCAGATTTTTCTGTTCGGCGCGGAATTTACACAGGTTTATGCTCAGCGGCACGGTTCGCGCCCGGCAGTGCAAAAGAGCCAGCAGCCTGAGACGGCAGCTGCACAGCAAACCACAGCAAATCTGCCGGGCAAACCTGCCACATCGACAGCCCTGATGGTCATCGACAAGCCGACTATTGACTTCATTAAGGATCAGCCGCAGCCCGTCTACGACCACAAATCGAGATGGCGTATCTCACCGATGCTCGGTCCGGGTATTACATTCGCCAGCTTTATTGCGCTGTTGGTCGCTGGAGCGATTGAGGGCATT
>CALMZT010001064.1 GCA_937870805.1 uncultured Chloroflexota bacterium | reverse complement strand
GGCGCAGCCATCATCATCATGCCACCGCCAGCGGCAGCCTTGACGCCCCATTTTTCTTCCAACAGGGTCTTGAGCTGCGCGGCTTCCAGAATGGTGAGCGCGCTGAGATCGTTTACGAGTTGTTCGAGATTAGCCATGATTTTTTTACACCTTTCAGTTCGGATGTTTGTTTACGAAATTAAGCTGCGGATTCGCCGCCATGATCTTCGATGTAGGCGTGCAGCACATTGACTACCTGACCAGTAGCCGCGTCGACGACACCCAACAGGGTGCTCGCCGGAGAAACGATGAGTCCTGCCAACTGCGCGCGCAGGTCTTCCAGCGGCGGCAGCGAGGAGATCATCTCCACTTCATTAGCGCGCAGGATGCTGGCGACCATCAAGCCGCCTTTGACCTTCGCCTGTTCGCTGTTGTCCTTGATGAAGCCCAGGGCTTCCTTTGCAATTGCCGGGAAGTTGCCGATCCCATAGGCGACTGCGACAGGTCCCTTCAATAAGTCTTCTGGCACGGGCCAGCCGGCGTTTTTCAGCGCAATAGTGAACAGCGTGTTTTTCGTGATGACGAATTTGCCGCCGATGGGGCGCAGTTTGGCGCGCAGATCGTTGAGCTTACCCGTTGGCAGGCGGTTGAACTCGGTCAGCACGAAACCGTCAGACTTGCTGATGATCTCACCATAGAGCGCTACCAGTTCTTGTCTACGCTGTTTGGTAATTGCCAAGTCGTACTCCTCCTTTCAAAAGAAGTTTTCAGTTTACAGTTATCAGTTTACAGTCATCAGGTTTCAGGGTTTAACTGAAAACAGTTTACTGAAGACTGACAACAAAAAAGCGACCCGCAACAAGCGAAAGCCGCCCATATTGACAAAATAAGGAGTCAAAAGAGGGGAGTTTAGCCTTCACCTCGGCAGGAGATTAAGTCGATCTGATGAGCGACACCTGCTGTCTGCGGCAAAGCAGTAGCGCGAATAAATTCGCCTGCTGATTTGATGGAGCGCATTATAGCAGAGGGGGAAACGAGAGGGAAGGGAGAGGTTTTGCACGACATAGAAACCTCATTCATTATCCTCTCGTTTTGGAAACACGTTGTAACCTTCTGCATCGACAACGACCAAAACACCGCGCAGCTTGTCACGGTATAAAGTATCGAGAGCTGCTTTGAGTTGTGCTGCAATTGATTGGCGCGCACCATGTTTATCCCGAATGACGATGATACCTTGGAAGTTCTGTGGTGGATAGGATTTAATGTTCAGGAAATCCTTGTCTACCGAAAGCAGGACTGCATCCAACTGGACAGCGGTTTTAAGCACATCGGGATCAGGTGCATTCGGAGCTATATGTTGACGTAAGAAGCTGGCTTGATAGCCCCATGACACTAACAACTGTCGATAATCATCTGGAGTACAGTTATCCAAGAGCACACTCACGCGTGCGGCTCTCGCTGTGTTTGCTCAATCACGCTGCTGGCGTAAGCGATGCACGCCAAAATATCTTCAGGGGTTAAATCAGGATAGTATGCCTGCGAGGTCAAATTTTCTATCGTCGCGCCTTGTGCCAGATAATCCAGAATAATATTTACGGGGATGCGCGCGCTGGCAATACGGGGCTTGCCGTGTACGATGATCTCACACACCGCGATGCGGTCACTCAAATAATAATCTACATAAGATTTACCATCATAAAGAAACACACGCGCTTTTATTTTGTCATCGCTGTCATATATATGGATGTCGCTGCCTGATTCCAGTGCAAGGCGACGCGCAATCTCAACCGCTTCTTCTTGTGTATACGTTTCAATTGTATTTTCACCGTGAAGTACACGATAGCGGTACTGAGTCGCAGCAACCATGACTCACCTCAAATGAGCAACGATCTATCCATTTAGTATACACTTCTCAGGTTGCATTATCGGCTAACAGTTCCCCAACCACCTGCCTGAGACGGCGCACGTCGAAGGGCTTGTTGAGGTAGGCGTCGACATCCTGAAACTTGCCGATGACGCGGTTTGCCGAATCAGTCAGCGCTGTGAGCACGATGATGCGATAACGCTCCTTTGAGCGCTGCGCTTTGATGGCGTCTAACACCTGCCAACCGGTCATGCCCGGCAGCCCGATGTCCAGCAAAATCAAATCGGCGCTTTGCACTTCCAGGTACGCCAATGCCTTGCTGCCTGTGTCAACATGCACGACCTCCAGGTCCATCTCTTCCAGTGTATATTTCAGCAACTGAGCGATGTCGAAGGTGTCTTCCACAATCAGCACCCGCTTTTTGCTCATCGACTAATCCCCCACTAAATTCCAGTCGTGTTCATCAACACCACGCGCCAGCCATCAGGATCGGGAATCGTCAGGCTGTGCCCTTCCCAATAAGGATTTTCCGGTGGCACAGGATGATAGCCCATCGCCGCCAAACGCGCCGCAATTGTGTCAATCTCTGCCCTATCAGGAATATACAACACAAGCAGATTATCCGCTGTGGGCGCGGGGCAAGGGCTGCCGTGTTCGTGCTGCGTGAATTCCAAATGAAACTCGCGCCCCGGCAAGCCGAGCATCACGCCATCGTAACCCGCATGTCCCTGAAAGGAAGCGATCACGGGCAAGCCCAGCCCATCACGATAAAAGCGCACAACTGCTTCCAGCTTGTCCGTTGGGCGTGCGATGCGGATTTGGACGGCGGGGAAGGGATGGGTCATGGTGAGTGTTCCTGAAAGATTGACGCTAAAGGCAAACGCGGGAAAAGCACCAATCTCCTTAGAATTTATTTCGGTCATTAGCGCCGGAGACAAATGTAGTTGGCATCGCTTCTGGCTAAAGCCGACAGGCTGGATTGAAAATACGAGAAGCGCACTGAAGGCGCTAGTGATGCGCCGAAAATAAGTTCTCCGCGCGCTTTCGTTAAAGAGCATCGTTACCCTGCTTAGCCACAAGGTGAGGTTTATGGAAAGAGGCGCGGGAACACCACACCCCCAGGGCGATTGCGTCAAAATCGCAAATTGGGTCAAGGAAGGTCAGAAACGTCATTGTAGGGGCGAACACGCGTGTTCGCCCAAATTCCCATTAGCGCTTGGGCTTGAACGCCTGCTGAATGACCGCTGCGTCAAATGCGCCGCCGATTTCGCCGTCCGTTGCGTAACGATACAGCGCTGCCTGATAAATCCCCGTCAGCGCCGAGCTAATCAACCCGATAGCGACCAGCGCGATAAAAAGCACGACAACGGCGAACACCATCAACCCGCCGCTCTCCGTCGCAATGCCCAACCCCATCAGCGGCATAAACACGAGGAAAATCACGCCCGCCGCCATCCAGCCGAAAACCGCGCCGATGCCGAAGTTGGCGGCGAGGTTTTCGCCCCACGTCTTTTTCAGCAGATCGACGCTGCGTTTCACGGCATCAATCGGGCTGACTTCTTCGATTGCCAGGATGGGCACGACGAGGAAGGTTGCCACCGTCCAGCCGAAGCCGAGCATTGACGACACAATCGCGCCGATGATACCGCCGCGTTCCGAGATGGCGCGCAGAATCATACCCACCGTCGCAGAGATCACTGCGTAGCCCAGAATATTGCCCATGCGCGAACTGGCGATGCGGAAGCCGTCGCTGACTGTCGGGTCGCCGCCGCGCAGCCGAATCATCGCCGCGCCAACCAGCGCCGTGTTGCAGAAAAAGGTGACAAAATACGTCACCACATAGAACAGAAACATCAGGATGAGACCCGGTATCCACATCGTTTCATCGACGTTTGCCGCCGCGCGCGCGCCGCGTGAACTGCCCTCAGCGATTGCCTGCAAAATGCCCGACGCAATCAGCGGAATCATAAACGTAATCATCACCAGAATCGCGCCGATGGCAGAAATCAACGGGAAAACGAGCAGTTCCTTATCGGAACGCAAAACCTGTAAGCTGGCTTTCGCAAGCTCCCAACTATTTGTAAGACGATCAAACATTGTAAACCCCCTGTTTAGTGATCGATTAAATCAGAAGTTACGCAGTTGGGTTCACGAACAAGGGGTTTAAACCCCTTGTTCAAGCACAAATTATCCTTCAACTGCGTAAGTCCTATAAATATGAAGCATAGATCAATACCTTCGCCAATTAAGCGGCGAAACGGTCAAGACGGCGAACGCGAATGCCGCTGAAGGCGGTAAGGCG
>CALMZT010001063.1 GCA_937870805.1 uncultured Chloroflexota bacterium | reverse complement strand
TGCTTTACTCCGTCGGCGGCATCAACACCGTGTTGTTGATGAACCACACGCGCCATTGCCCGTTCAGGAACGGATAATCGAAGTTGTTGATTACCGCCTCGTCATTCAGTCGAAAGGTGAATCCATCGTCCTCGCTCGGCGTGATCGTGATGTCCTCGCCTTGCAAACTCGTCACCGTGCCTGCTTCAACCAGCGCATCATAGTCATAATCGCCTTCAACGATGTGATACTCCAGAATGTCACTGAGCGCATCAGGGTCTTCCATCAAAGCATCCAGCGCACCTTCGGTCAGCGCCTCAAACGCCTGATCCACAGGAATAAACAGCGTATAAGGTCCGCCTTCTGCCAGTGTCTCGTCTAACCCGGCAGCCCGCAGCGCCGCGACGGCAGTTTCAAAGTGAAAGTAGGTCCGGAAGTCGCCAGTCAGATCGAAGGCGTTAAACGCTTCAAGGAACGTCGGCACATCAGGCGCAGTAACGTAATGTGCGCCACCTTCAATCCCATAATCCACAAACATTTCACCGGGATATGTACCCATCATGCCGTAAAGGTATACGGTGTACGGCTCCCAGAAGCCCGCGCTTTGATCGGCTTCGCTGTCGAAATCGAAAAACACGTCTTCAAGGTCTTCACCCACGATTGCCATACCCGTGTCCCACACAAACGCCGGGAAAAATTCTGCCGAAGCCTCACCGTATTCAATGTTGCGCTCGACAAACATATCCGCTTCGTAGAAGCTGACAGGTGGTGAGCCAGCGATGTTGTTGACGATGATACGGAACACGCCCTGCGACATGTCCACGCCCTCCATTGCCGCCGTTTCGTCTATTATTAATGGCGATAGGCTGTCATCCGCCATCTGCCCAACGATGGCGACGCTGTAATAATGCTCTTCCTCGATCTCAATTTCCGCTTCAAAGATGGTTTCTTCTTCACCTGTCGGCGCAATCGCCAGCGTATGCGTGCCATATTCCACTTCCATAAAGTCGCTGATACTCGCGGGCGCAACATCTTCCAGCGCCATTTCGCCGTCGAGCCATACATCTACGTTGGGCGCGTCCGCCGCAAAATGTGCCACGCGCAGATACCCTGGTGCCTCTTGAGCCGACACAGGCACGACCAGCAACAGCGCTGCCAACAGTAGCCAACCGATCTTGTTCATGTTCCCTCCTAATTTACGGTTCTTACGTTTGATGTCCCACTGTATTGCCTGTTAGAGGCTCAAGTGGAGAAGCCTTATTCTCATATTAGGGAATATCAGTGTGCTTGTCATAAGGTGTTCACCTTATTTATTCAGCAGTAATGTGTCCCTACGGAGAAATCGACATCTTGAGATCAACTTTCATCCGATATACGACGCGAAGCCTCGAACACGATGTATCGTTTACAACTTTTTAGCAGCGCTTGCCGATCTATCGTTTGCAGGATAGGCTATAGACGCGCACAAGGAACAACACATGCTCAATCGGTAGAATACATTGTCCAGAATTCAATCTCTGCTTACACATCATCTTACAATTGCCCTCCTAAGTATCACCTTTCTCTGGCTGCTGTTCTTCTGGCGCCTGTGGACTCCGACCCACGCGGATCGTGTGCTGTTCGCGCGAGGTGACTTCTCACTCCACTACTATTCGTTCAGTTCGTATCAGGTGGAACGTCTCTCACAGGGACAAATCCCGCTGTGGAACCCTTATAACTACGCCGGTGATCCCTTCGCCGCGAACGTCCAATGGGTGACGTGGTATCCGCCGCGCTGGATGGCAGCATTCATTGCAGGCTTGAGCGGTGGCTGGCGCATCGAAGCGCTGCAATTCGAGGTTGCCGCGCATTATTGGCTCATCAATTGGCTGACCTATTTTTTCCTGTGCGCGCTGGTCAAACGCAGAAGCGCAGCCCTGGCGGGCAGCCTGTTATTCACGTATGGCGGCTATCTCACAGGCTATCCGATGCTGCAAGTCAGCGTCATCGAAAGCGTAGCGTGGTTGCCGCTGCTCATGCTCGGCGTACATCGCTCAATTTCGCCTGTACCCCTTTCTACCCCATCCACCTCCACCCCAGCCGTCCCTGCTTCCTCCCTCTTTCTCCGTAAGCGAAGCGACGGGGAACAGGGGGTCGGGGGGATAGGGGTTGCAGTCATCGCCATCGGTTTATCCTTCCTCGCGGGACACCCCCAAACCACACTGCAAATGATCTACTGCGCGCTGGCGTATCTGGTCGTCGTTGGCAGGCTCAACGGCGTGTCGTGGTGGGGCATTGGTTGGCGGGCGGTGCTGCTGGTGATCGGCGGCGGCGCGTTGGCGGCGGTGCAACTGCTGCCCGCGCTGGAATTCATCCGTCTCTCGTCGCGTGCAGCCCTCAACTACGTCGATAAATCCAACGGCTTTGCGCTGTCTGATGTCTTGCAAATGGCTGTTCCGACGCTGTTCGGCACATGGTCGCCGCTGTACCTCGGCGTGGCTGGCTTACTCCTATCCATCGGCGCAATCCTGCGTGCATTCCGTTCGCCACGCGCCTTTCGGTTATATGCTTTCTGGATGGGCGTTGTCGTCGTGTGTCTGCTCATCGCCTTTGGGCGCAGCACCATCGTCTACGATCTGTTCTACGTTTTTGTTCCCGGCGTCAACACCTTTCGCCAGCAGGAACGCATCGCCGCGCTTGCCGTGTTCGCGCTCACTGTTTTAGCAACGTATGAGCTTGATACCTTACTAGACGCTCGCCACACCCCGCGCCACATGTCTCGCCTTGTGCGTGGCTACACCTTGTTCACTGTCGGTGCATTCGTTATCCTCGCGCTGCTTGGCTTATCCGAAGGTGAATTCATCGCCACTGATGTCACCGTCAACGCCTTAGCCTTCTCTGCGCTGATGAGCCTCTTATTCGCCGCGTGGTATTTTTCACTCAGGGTTCAAAACCCTGAGCTATCCGCCAACTCC
>CALMZT010001062.1 GCA_937870805.1 uncultured Chloroflexota bacterium | reverse complement strand
GGCAACTATTATGATGACCGCAGCCCACAGGCCGAACCGGAAATCACGACGGTTGGCCGGGCGCTGTTCAACCGGATTCTGCCGGACGAAATGCGTTTCGAGCAGAAAACGATGGGTAAGAAAGAACTGCAAGAATTAGTGGCGAAATCCTATCAGAAAATTGGCGGTGATCGCACCACTGATGTGGTAGATGCCATCAAGAATTTAGGCTTCCATTATGCCACTATCTCCGGCACGACCATTGCCGTGTCCGACCTCACTATTCCAGATGAGCGTAAAGACATCCTGGCTGAGGCTGAAGGGGTTGTTGAACGCGCCGAGCGCGATTTCCGCCGGGGTTTGCTGACGGAAGAAGAACGCTACCAGATCACGATTGACGAGTGGAATCAAGCGAAAGACCGCCTGCAAGACCTGATTAAAGGCGCGCTCGATCCTTATGGCCCAATCGCCATCATGGCGCTCTCTGGCTCGACCAAGGGGGGTTTTGGCCCGATTACCCAGCTAGCCGGTATGCGCGGTCTCATGGCCGACCCGTCGGGACGGATCATCGACCTGCCCATCCGCAGTCATTTCCGTGAAGGTCTGACCGCGCTGGAATACTTCATCTCCACGCACGGCGCGCGTAAAGGTCTGGCCGATACGGCGCTGCGTACCGCCGACGCCGGTTATCTGACCCGCCGTTTGGTCGATGTGGCTCAAGACGTGATTGTGAACCGTATGGACTGCGGCACAGAATCCGGCCAGTGGATTCGCCGTTCTGACGACATTGCGGGGCAAACCGTGTATGAGCGTATTGTGGGCCGCTGCGCTGCCAGCGATACTTATGATCCCGACACAGGCGAATTGATCGTCGCCCGCAATGAGATGATTGACGAAGAAGTGGCCGACAAACTTCAGAACAGCAAGATTGCTGAAGTTCACGTCCGCAGCCCCATGACCTGCGCCCTGATTCACGGCATCTGCGCCCTCTGCTATGGGCGTGATCTGGGTCGTGGCGATATGGTCGAAATCGGTGCCGCTGTCGGCATTGTAGCCGCTCAATCCATTGGTGAACCGGGTACCCAGCTAACCCTGCGTACCTTCCATACCGGCGGTACAGCCCAGGCAGCCGGTGACATCACCAGCGGTTTGCCGCGCGTGGAAGAACTCTTTGAAGCGCGCAAGAAGCCAAAGGGCGAAGCCGTGATGACCGACATCGGCGGTATTGTGCGCCTGAGTAAGAAAGACGGCGTGCGTATCGCAACGATCATCGACGAGGAAGTGTTCAACGAGCAGTTTACCATCCCGGTAGGCTGGGAAAGCATCTTTGACGAAAATGCTAAAGGTGATGACCCGCTGGCTGATAGACCCTTCCGCGAAGGTGATGTGCTGGCTACATCGCCCGATGGCAGCGAAAAACTGATTGCCAAGATGGGCGGCGTCGCGCACCGCGAAGGTCACACGCTTTACCTCGTGTACCGCCGTCGCAGCGAAGAGGAATATGCTATTCCGTCGAGCGCGCGCTTGATGCCGGAAATCTTTGACGGAGCGAAAGTTTACCCCGGTCAGCAGTTGACCGAAGGCGCTAAGAACCCGCACCGCATCCTGCGTATTTTGGGCGCGGAGAGGGCACAGCAGTATTTGCTGACCGAAGTGCAGAAGGTCTACCGTAATCAGGGTGTGAACATTTCTGACAAGCACTTTGAGATCGTTATCCGTAAGATGCTGGCGCGCGTACAATTGACCAAGAGTGGTGACAGTGAACTGCTGCCCGGTGAGATGATTGACCGCTTGATGCTGCTGGATCTCAATGAGCGTCTGCGTGCTGAAGGCAAAGAACCTGCTGCGGGCGTACCGATCCTGCTTGGCATTACCAAGTGTGCCTTGAGTACCGACAGTTGGTTATCAGCGTCGAGCTTCCAGCACACGATCAAAGTGTTGGCAGGTGCGGCGATTGAAGGTAAGGCTGACCGCCTCTACGGGCTGAAGGAAAACGTCATCATCGGTAAGCTGATTCCGGCAGGTACGGGCTTCCATACCTATCAGGATCGTGAACTGGTGGCACCGAACGTCACCCTCGAAGCGCAAGGCGCGCTGGACATTGACGCGGTGGACTTTGACGACAGCGATAGTGTCGAAGACAACGTGACGACACAGGATTAGTTGACAGTCGTCAGTTGACAGTTTTCAGTCAATAGCAAAGAAAAGACCTCACACCTAATCTATCATGTGAGGTCTTTTTTGTTGTTGGTTACAAATTAGAACTCTCTTACATTACACCTCGCATTAAAGTGTCAAAAGGAACGCAAATGCTCCGCGTTTTGTGTTATCCTCAAGCGAGATCGTCGTTAGAGGACACACTCATGGCCTCGGCATCAGACTCATTACTCGTCACTCAATGTTGCTTTGGCGCGTCCCTGTAGAGTCAGGGGTCGTCCATTTCTCTGAGTTCGAGACTGACACTGATGAGCGTGTAGTGTCGTCAAAAATTTTTCGCTGACAGAAGTCAGGGTGTTGTGACAGTTCGTTGTCTGTCGTAGGGTCACAGAGTCAAAAATCGTTCTTTGGTTACAGACATTGTTATCGGTTTTTAGTGGGTGGAAACATGGCAGATGTTGAGTTGGTGCATGTGATGCGCGGTGAGGAAATTGACTGTGTGCATCGCGGGCATGTGGTGATGGTGAACAGCATCGGCGAACAAATATTTGAGCGTGGTGATGGCAGTGCAACTGTGTTTATGCGTTCGCTTGCCAAGCCGTTTCAGGCTTTAGCTGTCGTTGAATCAGGCGCGATGGAGAAGTTCGGGTTTACATCAGCAGAGTTGGCATTGATGTGCGGCTCGCATAATGGCACATCTGAACAGACTCAAATTCTCGAAGGTGTCATGGGCAAAATTGGCGTGCAAATCAGCGCTTTACAATGCGGCACATCGTCTCCAATTGATCGCAAAACGGCTGAACAATTGACCGTCAGTGGGCAGAAGCCAAACGCGCTGCATCATCCGTGCTCCGGCAAACATCTTGGCATGTTGGCAATATGTAAAGCGAGAGGTTGGGATACAGAGGGGTATTCGCACGCGCATCACCCCGTACAACGGTACATCACAGATGTGGTATACACAGCGCTCAGGGTTGATGATTATGTTTCCAATTTAGCGCTAGATGGTTGTGGTGTGCCTACCTATGGTCTGCCGTTAGGCAATATCGCACTGGGGTTTGCTCTTTGTGCATCGGCAGCAAGAGATAATGAAAGTACTAAACAATCTGTCATGCGGGCGATGCAGGAACATCCGGTGCTGATGAGTGGGCAGCGGCGCATGGATACTGCGCTGATGCTGGCGACGAACGGGCGTGTGATTGCGAAAGATGGCACAGAAGGGATTTTCGGATGTGCCGTGCCGGATAAGGGCGTCGGCTTGGCGATTAAGATCAGCGATGGCAGCAGCCGCGCGATTATGCCCGTTGTCACGAAGGTGCTGCGAGATCATGGGTTCATTTCCGTCGAGGAAGCCGACCAACTCACTGCACAGTTCCCACTGGACATTAAAATCCATACGGGTGAGCGTGCCGGGGAAATGCGGGTGATTTAAGCTGTAAGGTTTATGAGCGACACTTCACAACAGGAGCGCCGCGTGCGGCATCCTTTCAGACGCCGTTTTGCGCTACGTGATTGCTCGGCAGCAGGTGATAGTCTTTCACGCCGACCCAAACCTCTTGCCCGCAGGCGATGTTGAGCGCGCGCGCTTCGCCGGGATGCAGCAATGCCTGGATGGTGCTGTCATTCGCTAACTGTACCGAGACACGTTCCATCGGAGTTGCAAAGCCAATCTGCTGTACGATGCCACGCCCGATCAGATTTCCATTCACTTTTTCCGGTTGCAGTGCTAATTCCACTTCTTCGGGGCGAACCAACACTTCAACCGCTTTGCCCGAAAG
The DNA here is from genome assembly GCA_937870805.1 of uncultured Chloroflexota bacterium. Taxonomy (GTDB): domain Bacteria; phylum Chloroflexota; class Anaerolineae; order Aggregatilineales; family Phototrophicaceae; genus JACAER01. The sequence goes on along the minus strand of CALMZT010001062.1, from coordinate 1,011 downwards.
ATGCTCACTGTTGGGCGGCGCGATCAACGAGTATGCGCCAACGTGGACGTGCGTGCCGTTGCGCTGTCCCGGCAGCAGATTGGCGACGCCTAGGAAGGTGGCAGCAAAGTGTGTTTGCGGGCGGCGGTACAGAGTGTCAGGCGTGCCGAGTTCCAGCAGCTTGCCTTTTTCGATGATGCCGATGCGATCCGCCAGTTCAAAGGCTTCGTCCTGGTCATGAGTCACGAGGATGGCAGTGACGCCGAGCTTGCGCTGGATGTCGCGCAAATTCTGGCGCAGTTGAGTGCGGATTTTGACATCGAGCGCACCGAACGGCTCATCAAGCAGCAGCACGCTTGGCTCATACGCTAGTGCGCGGGCAAGTGCCACCCGCTGCTGCTGTCCACCGGAAAGCTGCGCCGGAAGCCGATCTCCATAGCCTGAAAGCCCAATGAGTTCCAGCAGTTCCTGAACGCGCGCTTCACGTTCGCGGCGTTGTCTGCGGCGAATGCTTAAGCCGAAGTCGATGTTTTGCGCGACGGTCATGTGGCGGAACAGCGAATAATTCTGGAATACAAAGCCTGTGCCGCGCTTCTGAGGAGGCAGGTGCGTGACATCGTGACCGTGTAGATGTACACTTCCGGAATCGACTTCGTTGAGTCCAGCGATCAAGCGTAGAATGGTGCTTTTGCCGCTGCCGCTTGCGCCGAGCAATACGAACAATTCGCCAGTTTCGATTTCCAGCGAGAGATTATCGACCACTTGCACTTTGCCGTAGGATTTGTTGACTTGCTTCAAGACGATAGTCATGATTTATGATCTCCTGTTGAGCAGGCGGCTTTTGAGAAAACTCATCGCCACCAGGATGATGATCGAAACGAGTCCTAAAAGGACAGACATGCTGTATGCGCCGACGTTATTCACCATGCACGGTGCCGGGCGCTGGGCGTGGGGGCTGAGCGTGAACGCGCCGTTCGGTTTGCAAACACGCTGGGCGTCGGGCACCTTCCCAACCCTCTCCTCCGGCTCGCT
>CALMZT010001061.1 GCA_937870805.1 uncultured Chloroflexota bacterium | reverse complement strand
GCTTCAGCCGCTTTCTCCTACGTAACTTCCTTCATATGTACCTTCCCACGTTCAACGAACTCGCTGCGTAACGTTTCATCTGTCACGATTCGTTGCATGGCATTTGCTAGTCCATCTACATCCAGCGGGTCAATCAGCAGCGCCGCATTTCCTGCAAGTTCTGGCAAGCTCGACGTATTGCTGCATATCACAGGCGTGCCGCAGCCCATTGCCTCTAACACCGGGAAGCCAAAACCCTCGTACAGTGACGGAAACACCAACGCGCGCGCGCCCGCGTACAACGCGCCTTTGTCGTCGTCGTCGATATAGCCTGTGAGCATAACGCGAGCGACGCCCGCCGTCCATGCTTCGTCATACAGCCAGCCTTTGCTGCCCGCCAATACCAGCGCTGTATCATCATTTGTTGCCTGACAATAGCGCGCGAATCCTTGCGCAAGACGCGCGATGTTCTTGCGGGGTTGCAGCGTTCCAATGAACAGAAAATAACGCGGCGGCAGGTGATATTTGCGCCGCACCGCCTCAAAGTCATCAATTTTCAGTGGGTCAACGCCGGGATACACAACGCTGATTTTATCCGCAGGGACGCCGTAGAAACGCTGCAAATCGCGCGCGGTGGCTGCGCTGTCCGCCAGCACAACCTTTGCGCGATGTGCGCTGTAGCGCGTTGTGAGGTCAAGATACCAGCGCTGTAGCACGGGATGCGACTGCGGAAAATAATGATAGCCCAGATCATGCACCGTCACCGCCGCGCGCCCGGCAAAGACGAACGGCAGCGTGTGCGCGGGTACAAACACTACATTGGGCTTATCCTGCCACAGCGCAGCGGCAAATCGAATGTGCGTCCATAAGCGTGCAAATGGAATCACGCGAAACGTCACATGCTCACGCACGGGGAACAGATCATCCTGCGGCGTATCGCGGAAGTACAACAGCAGTTCGTGCGGCGTGCTCAAAGTCTTGTTGTGATTAATCAGCGCGCGGATCAATTGCAAAGCATAGTGTTCCGTGCCAGTGACGCGCGCGACAGTCGTGCGGCTGGCGTCGATGGCGATGCGCAATCAACGCCCCCGAAACAATATCGGCAGCAGCCACAGAATGGCGATCACGATCACAGGGATATACCACAGACTCGCCGCGAGGTTCATGAGGTCTGCGCCGAGTACACCTGTACTGACGACGGTGCCGACCACGCCGCCGATCACCAGCAGCGAACCGGGAAGCATCAGCCGCGAATCGCGCGGGCGGGCGAACTGCGCGCTCATCCAGAAGGCGACGCCGACAGCCACCAGCAGCAGCGGATACATCTGTGCTGCGCCTGTGAGCGCGATACCAGCCAGCACCAGCGCGCACAACAGCAGCGTGCTGACGACGAACAGCGTGCCGCGCGCCCAGCGTCCAGCCGACAGCCAGCGTGACAGCAGCGTGACCGCGATACTGCCAAGTGCGATTGCAACCAGTAACAGCGTATCGGGGCGTCCCGTTGTGCTGAGAGTGAATGTCAGCCATGCGCCGATGCCGATCAAAATCAGCGCAGGCACAACTGAAGCCATGCTGCCACGTTGCAGCGTCGAGGGTGGTGGAGCAGGAAACAAGCGTGGACGTGGCTGTGGCGCAGGGAGCGGCGCGACATCGACGGCGGTGAACTCTGCCGTTTGAACCTGCTGCTCAACTTCCGGTTCGTCCTGCTCGGTGAGGAAGTCGCCAAGCGAGGCAACGGCTGCCAGCGCAGCGTCGATGTCGAGGTCGGGGTCACTGTCATATTCAGGCTCATCGAGCACAGCTTCAGCGACAGGCTCAGCTTCATCGTCATCGTTCGCCGCATCGTCTGGCGACGCAGCGTCTTCGTCATGCGGCACGATGTCTTCGGCGATGCTGTCTTCAATGTCCGGCGACGTTTCCGGTTCAGTTTCGGGTGTCAGTTTTTCATTTTCCATGTGGCGTATTGTGGCGTTTTTCAGCGCGGCGCGCAAGTGTCGAGCGTCAGCGTGCGCAATCCGCGTCAAATAAACAGCGTTAAGATGCGCAAAAGTGCGCGGAATGTGACACGCGAGACTCGGTCTTGTCAGTGGTGAGGGAGTATGAGTATAATGCGCCTCGCATCAAGTTAAATTTGATAGGTGATACTGAAAGTAAGATCTATCATAAATAATCTTGTAATAGGCGTCTTAGCAAAGTGGTAATGCGAGGGTCTGCAAAACCCTTAACGTGGGTTCGATTCCCACAGACGCCTCAACTCTATAACAATATATTTCTTAGTTGCCGAAGATTTATCTTCTTCGGCATTTTTTATACC
>CALMZT010001060.1 GCA_937870805.1 uncultured Chloroflexota bacterium | reverse complement strand
TTAAGCAATTAGTGTACATTGCAAAGGAAACCTACATGAAATGCAGCGACGTCATGACTTCCATGTACGGGGTAAATGATAACGTAGGTAGAGCAGCATTATTGATGAGCGCGCAGGATTTTAATTCTAACCCAATGACGGCTCAGCAAAGCAAGAAATTATTTGGCATCATGACAGACGGCGAACAGACTCTGACAGTGTTGGGCGAACCGCGCAACTTCCAGAACACCCGCATTGAAGAAGTGATGACCTGCAAGCCAGTGATGTACTATCCTGACGAAGAATTCAGCAAAACCATTGACGAACTTGCAAACTTCGAGGCTTGGGAGTCCTAGTCATGAGCCACAAAATTGATCGACGCGACGATGTGAACCCGGACGAAGGTATCAACAAGTACGGTGATGTGGAATTTGCCGATACCATGAACAACAAATATCCCATCGACACTGAAGAGCATGTACGCGCGGCGTGGAGCTATATCAACCAGAAAGATAATGCCGCCAAGTACGATGCCAACGAAGTAAAGACGATTAAGATGCGTATCAAACGCGCAGCGAAAAAGTTTGACATCGAAATCAGCGAAGATTAATCTGCAACCTGCTCCCTATTTTTCTTCGCCCTCATCGAGGCTGTCATTGAGCATCGGGCAAGTATGCATTCTTTGCACGACTTTCCTCCGCGAGTCGCACTTTATAAGCTAATACCTTCTCTAACAGCGCCCCATCTGACGTGGCGAGAATTTGCACTGCCAGCAAGCCAGCATTGCGCGCACTGCCAATCGCCACCGTCGCCACAGGCACACCTGTCGGCATCTGCACAATCGACAGCAGCGAATCCCATCCACTGAGCGCCTTGCTTTGCACGGGCACACCAATGACAGGCAGCGGCGTGTAAGCCGCGACCATGCCCGGCAGATGCGCCGCGCCCCCTGCCCCTGCGATAATCACTCGTAAGCCGCGCGTATGCGCCGTCGTCGCGTAGTCTGCCATATCGGCGGGCGTGCGATGTGCTGAGACCACGCGCATTTCATAGGCGACATCAAACTCACGGCAAACGTCGGCAGCCGCTTGCATGGTTGGCAGGTCGCTGTCGCTGCCCATGATAATGCCGATGAGGGGTGATGGGGTCATTGGTTTTTCGTTGTTGGTGATGGGTTGTTCGTTTTCTACTGATAACTGTCAACTGATAACTCTTAGAATTCTACTAAATCTGCTGCTTGTTGTGCGATGGCTTCGGCTTCGTCCAACGTCATGCCCAGCGCCGTGACGTGCCCCATCTTGCGCCCACGTCGCACTTCTCGCTTGCCATAGATATGCAGATGTGCGCCCGGAACTGTCAAGGCGCGCGCAATATCATCCTGTGACGAGCCGTCGCGCTTACCGAGTAGATTGACCATCACGGCTGCCGGGAAGCGTATATCGGTTGCGCCTAGCGGCAAGCCCAACACCGCGCGGATGTGGTTTTCAAACTGTGACGTGACGCACGCTTCGATGCTGTAGTGCCCTGAATTGTGCGGGCGCGGCGCGATCTCGTTAATCAGGATGTCGCCGCTGTCGAGCGCAAACAGTTCGACGCCGAAGACGCCCACCCCTTCGATCACATCCACCGCGCGGATCGCGATCTCAGCGGCGCGTTCCGCTACATCATCTGGAATCGGCGCAGGCGCGCGCACAACACGACAGATATGCTCCTCTTGCACTGTTTCGACGATAGGATACGTGCGGATTTCGCCGTCACGCCCGCGCACGACCATCACCGCCAACTCTTTGACGAATGGCACGAACGCTTCTGCCATCAGCAAGCGTCCTCCTGCCGCCACACCTTCCCAGTTGATCGCCAGTTCACCCTGATTGCGTAGGGTGGTGTTGCCCTTACCATCATAACCATTGCGGCGTGCTTTGAGCAGCAGGGGCCAACCATATTCTTCTGCGGCTTGCAGCACATCGCGCGGCGTCTCTACCGCACGGAAGCGCGGCACGGGCAGCCCGACGACTTCAAAGCGCCGCTTTTGCACGAGCTTATCCTGGATTGATGCAAGCGTTTCTGATGTGGGAAAGACCTGCAAGCCATCTTCTTCCAGTTTGCGCAGGATGTGCGCGTCGATGAATTCGTTTTCCAGTGTGACAACATTGCACATTGCGGCGAAGGCTTGCAGCAAGCCGCTGTTGTCCCATGACCCCGCCACCTCGAAATGCGTCAGGCGCGACGCCGGACTATCAACGTAGCGATCAAAAACAGCCGTCTCAATGCCGAGCGAGACCGCAGCCTGGGTCATCAGTTGGGCGAGTTGACCGCCCCCTAGAATGCCTAATCTTGTCATAAAAGATATGATAGCGGCGGACGCAAGCACGCGCAAGCGGCGGGCAGTTCGCTTTTAGACGGTTTTCGTCCAAATGCCCGTGCATTCCGGCAGAATTACCCACTGATTCTTAAGCACGGCATTGCCCATCGTGTCGCCGAAGAAGAAGCGCGTGAGCTTTTCGGCTTGCGCTAAGGACTCGAACTGGTAATCCGTGCGTATTGCGGTGCGCGCAAATCCATGCGCGGATTCAAGCCACACGTAGAGATTAGCGAGTCCTTCACTCGGCGCGCGGGGCGTCTCCGCGCCGGTGCCCAGCGGTTCCAGAATCACGGCTGTGCCACCGGGACGCAGCACGCGCAGCATCTCACGCAGAGCGCCGCCGATTTCCTCCTGCCACTCGTCGGGAAACCATGCGACAGAATGTGCGAAGCTCCAGCCCGCAATCGTCAGGTCGGCGCTGGCGTCTTCGACAGGGATGACTTTGTTATCCGCTTGTTTGAGTGTCACATTTGAGATGCCCAACGCGCGCAAGTTATCGGCGGCTTTGTCGAGCATGTGCTGTGAGCCATCGAAGGCGCGAATGGACTTGACGTGCGGCGCAAGCATACGGGTGAGGCGACCTGTACCCGCGCCCATCTCCATGACCTCTAATCCGGCAAGCGGGCGAATGGTTTCGAGTGTCTTGAGGATATTGCCTTGATAATCCTCACGCGACACCAGCGCATCATATTCTTCGGCGTGGTTGGCGTAGATTTCTTCAAAGGTGGGCATAAAACCTCCAATTCGGTTTTTTAACTTTTCCTGTTTCTTAAAGTAACGTCAATTCGGGATAAGAATTTTACGTTCACAATTTTTAGGTTCGGGCTCAGCCGCTTCGCTTACGTAGCGCCCCTACAAGCACGCAACATCAATTTTACATCGCTTAACCCGAACTCAGGTTAAAGTAAGCAATTAAGTAGGGCAATCGCATCAAATTTAGTTTGAAGGTTACAAGGGTGCACAACATCTTTGTAGGGACAAGCGTACAGGGCTGA
>CALMZT010001059.1 GCA_937870805.1 uncultured Chloroflexota bacterium | reverse complement strand
AATGTCCAACGCAGCAGAAAGTATTGTGCTAAGGTTTCACGAGTTTGATGGATTATCCGCATATCAATTTAAGCAATGAGCAACGAGCAATGAGCAATGAGTTAAATGTTTTTGACAATTGGTTTTTACGCACTTTGCTCAGCGAAGGTAAGTAAAGATAAACTCAAGCCAATTGTCAATCTTTGCAATCGAAGGAACTCTTATACATGCAGCAAATCATCGCAATGGGTGGCGGCGGCTTCTCGATGGAGCCGGACAACCTTGCCCTTGATCGCTACGTGATCGCGCAGACAGGCAAAACACGCCCATCGGTATGCTTTCTTTCACAAGCCAGCGGCGAAGCACGGGATTATCGAAAAAGCGCCGTAAAACCCCCTCCTTTAGATGTGGGAATAGAAAGCTCAGTTTACGTTTTGAGTTCAATTGCGCTATCCTTACTACTATTCCGTTGGACCCTACACGAGAGGTAAAAGTCCGGTAGTTTGTCCAATAGAGCGCCCTTTAACAACTGAACATTAGCGGTTGTGGCAAGTAGTTTGCCACGTAAAATGTTCAACGAATGAACCCAATATTTGTGTGCTAGGACATTAGCGCCCTAGGGGAAGTGTGGTAAGACCTACTATTAGGATAGGCTGCACTGTTTTATCCTAGATGCCCCTGGCTTAGGCTTGGGGGAGTATGTCACATCATCAACTTCTACTTATGTGGGTGTGCTTGATGGGTAGGCGGCAAAGAAGATTTGAGAGACACAGTATTTAGTTCCGGACTTTCGCTTCACAACAAGTATTTGTGCTTGAACAATGGGTTTAAACCCATTGTTCGCAGGTTCACAAGCGAAAGTCCTATAGTTAAGTTTTTAACCGTGCCAATAAGCCGCTGAAACGCTCGGCGACTTTGTTATTGCCCACCGCCATGTACACCGCTTGCGGATTGCCCACGAGCACGACGATTTTCTTGGCGCGCGTGATCGCCGTATACAGCAGATTGCGTTGCAACATCATGTAGTGCTGTGTCATCAGCGGCAGCACCACGACAGGATATTCCGATCCCTGACTGCGATGGGTGCTGATACAGTAAGCGTGCATCAGTTCTTCGGCTTCGCTCCATTCGTAGGTGATAAAGCGCCCGTCGATGACCACTTCCATCATGCCATCTTCATGGTCAATGGCATGGATGCGCCCGATGTCGCCGTTAAAGACTTCTTTATCATAGTTATTTTTGGTTTGCATCACCTTGTCACCAATGCGGAAGGTGCGCCCGCCGAGCTTCTTTTCCGCCAGACGTGAATCGCTGTTGAGCGCCTGCTGCAACATTTCGTTGAGATTCGTCACGCCCGCTGGACCGCGATACATCGGCGCGATGACTTGCACATCGTTGATCGGATGCACGTCAAACTTGGTGGGCAAGCGATTGGTCACAATATCGACAATCAGTTCCGCAACTTTGCTGGGTTCGTTTTCGCGGAAAAAGAAAAAATCCTTCGTGCGGTTGTTGTCGTAGATGGGTGCTTCGCCGCGATTGATGCGGTGAGCGTTGACGATGATATGGCTGTCTTCGCTCTGGCGGAAGATCGTATCCAAGCGTGTGACATGGGCGATGCCGCTGTCAATCACGTCACGCAGCACATTGCCTGCGCCGACGCTTGGAAGCTGGTCAACGTCGCCAACAAGTATCAGATGCGACTGTGGCGGGATGGCGCGCAGCAGACTGTAGAACAGCGCAATGTCAATCATCGAGGACTCGTCCACGATCACCATATCGGCGGTCAATGGGCTGTCCTCATCGCGCGAAAAGCCACCCATCGGGCTGTATTCCAGCAGGCGGTGAATAGTGGAAGCGGGCTGTCCTGTCGCTTCGCTCAAACGCTTGGCGGCGCGTCCCGTAGGCGAGGCGAGGTGAAACGTCAAATCCTTTTCGACGAGCGCCTGAATCACCATGCGCAGCGTCGTTGTCTTGCCTGTGCCGGGACCACCCGTGAGGACTGACACTTTGCTCGTTAAAGCCGCTTTTACGGCGTCGCGCTGCTGTGCCGTGAGCGTCACCTCATTATCTTGCGCCAAACCCTTTAAGAAGGCATTCCAGTCGATTTTCTGCCATATCTTTTTCATCGGCGACGGTGCGCTGGCGATGCCTTTCAGTCGTAATGCAGCCCCGCGTTCTGATGCATAATAAAGCGGCAAATAGATGCCTTCCATCAACGGCGTATCGTCATCGCCCGACGGCAGCGCATCAGCAATCAGTTCGCGCTGTTCCAGTTCCATTTTCAGCACCGCCGCGAGACGGGTAGGGTTTTCAATTTGCAGCAGTTCAGAAGTCGTTTCGGTCAGCAGCTTGCGCGGTGCGAACGTATGCCCTTCCTGTGCTAGTTTATTGAGCGCATAGTGCAAGCCAGCACGCACACGTCCCAATGCATCCGACTCGACACCCAGATTGCGCGCGATGTTATCGGCTGTGATGAAGCCAATCCCGTAGACCTCTTTCGCCAGTCGATAGGGATCTTCCTGGACAATTTTCACGGTCTCGTCGCCATAGTCTTTATAGATTTTATTCGCGCGCTGCGCCGTGATGCCTAAGCCTTGCAAGAAGATAATCGTCGTGCGAACGCTCTGGGCTTCTTTCCATGCCGCAACCAGCTTGGGGATGAGGTCTCTTTTAATCCCCGGCACTTCGTGGAGCTTTTCCGGTTCGCGGTCAAGGATATCGAGGGTACGCACGCCGAAGTGATCGACAATCTTTTCAGCCGTGCGTTCGCCCAAGCCGCGCACGAGTCCACTGGAAAGATAGCGGGTGATACCGCGTTCGCTCGTGGGCTTGATCGGCACGACAGTTTCGGCTTTGAACTGCTTACCGTAGCGTGGGTCGTTAATCCACTGCCCGGTGAACTGCACCGCTTCGCCGACGCCGAGTTCAGGCATAAGACCGACGACAGCGACCAAACCTTCGCGGTCTGAGCCTTCCAAGCGCTTTTTGGTGTCGGGGAGCACCTTGAGGACGCTGTAGCCATTTTCGGGATTAAAGTAAGTTACACGCTCCAGCGTGCCAGTCAAAGTATCCATATCGCTTAGTGTACAACAGCTTAGGTCAATACGAAAAGTCGGGGTTGTTATCAAAGACGCCCCAATATGCAGCTTAAGAATGATCCAGATGTGGGACGAAATGGGCAGACACATTGGTCTGCCACTACTCACAAATGCGAACGATAAGGCACTTCTGAGCGTTTAATCCGTATCGAGCCGGGGTAATGATAGCGATCACACAATCTGCGCAAGCCGATCTCCGCCATGTCCTGATTGAGAGATGGTCCAATCACAATCTCTTGAATCGGTATCGGTCCGCCGTCGATAGGTTTCATTCTGATGAGGGGAACAACCACGCCACTTTCCGCAGAGAAGATGACATCCATCGCCTCAATATCGGACTTATTTTCATCCGCGACCTTGGGTAGAGACCAATTCATCATGTTGGACATCTTGCCGATGTACCGGGCTTCATTTTCCTGTGCGTAATAATGCGACTTCAGCACAGGCAGCAGCGTTTTCAGTTCATTGTCGAGTGCCTGCCAAACGGTACCGAATTCAAGGTTGTGTTCGCGGTAGTAATTGAGAAACGTCGTCAGCACATCGTTGATGAGTGTCGTCTGCTGCTCAGGCTGATAAAGCACACGTCGGATGAAGTCCTGTCCGATGGTCATTGTCCCGCTGCGCAGCTTGCCGTCGAGCGTGGTTCTGGTCAAGGCGAGTGCGTAACCATTGCCTTTATCGGCATACTCACGCCACAACAGGATCGAATCGTCATTCAAAGAAAAGCTGATAATGGCGTAGGCTTCTTCGGGGCGATGGGGGTAAACATCCTGCCCCACATGTTCACGAAAAACGTCGTTGTATGCGGTGTGCGTCGGCAGCATTCGCATGTGCTCTAGCTGCTCAGTCGCTAAGTCATATGGATTTTTTGCGCAGTAGTCGTCAATGACTTGTTTAATGAGCCTGGCGGAATAGTGCATCTCCACAGGGTCGCTCAGAAATGCTGCTTCGGTTGCCCATAAGGTGTTACTCTGAACGATGCCAAGCAAGCCATTGACATCGGTATAGTGGTATAGCAACGTATCGGAATCGACCAGCATTTCCTGATAGGGTTGGGATTGTGCCAGCAGTATTTCCGTACAATCTTCTATACATCGTTGAGGATTTTTAGTGTCAAGCTCTGCCATAATGACCAGCACAAACAAAAATAGAGCACCTGAATGTTCTATCTGTAATCATGAATGACCCTAGCAGGAAAGAACTCGAACATCTGTCTTCTCTCAATCCCTTTCTAATTGAATTCCTCCAATGTATCGCGTTTCCCCAGAACGCACAATTTGCTCTTCTGGAGACCTCCTAAACATCAGGTTTGACTTTGCGGTGAGCCAAGAGAGGGTTTAGCTCTCTCGACCCACCTTGAAGTACCGTCGCGGAGGCTAACGGCACTCCCGTCCCACAGCATAACATGGGTTGGGTGTTCGTTGGTTTCGCAGGCGGTTTCGTTCAATCACTTTCAGTTTGCGGAGGAAACCGCAATCATGACTCGCGTTTTTGTGTTCACCAATCACAAAGGGGGTGTCGGGAAATCGACATCCGCCACCAATACCGCGCTTGGTATTGCAGGAATGCTGCGACGCGCTGGCGCACCTAATGCTCGTGTCCTACTGATTGATACTGATGGTCAGGCACACGCCACGCTCGTTACAACAGGAACAAAGGACTACGGTACGGATGATAGTCTGTACACCGTCCTGATGGCAGATCGTCAGAATGCCGCACAGACCCTGCTCAACTGCATCGTGCAATCCACATGGGACGCTGACTGCATGGGCTACCCGCCTCTCCCATGCTCGAAGGCGCAGAACGCGAAGAAGCGGTCTTACAGGCTCTGGAACTACTGACGCGCAATGCGGATGAGGTCGTCTGGGTGAAGGGAACAGACTTACGCGAGAAGATTCGTGGTCTGCTTGGGCAGTCTGCCGATGAAATGGGCAATGCCCAATGGATCGGGCATGTGCTGAAGTGGCTGCAACTGATTGACCAGTCACGGCGTAAACATCATGTCGGCGGCAAGCTCTATGCTATCGAACGACGGGAAGTGCTGGATATGATGCAGCGTTATGATGTCCCACCGATTGAAAACGGAACCTCAAAATAGCCGATCAAAGTGATCAAACCGGTCAACCAGTCAGTGTCTCTGATCGGTTTGACTGTTTTGACTGTTTTGAAGCGATATAAAGAGTGAATCGACGGTAGCTTGCGCCAACATTTCCAATTTCAATCTGCTCCATCAGCGCGGCGGTTGGTTGAGTAAAGCAGGATCAATCACAGGCACGACTTCAGCACGGAAAATCTTGCAGGTTCTGTGTGGCAATCACATCACAGCGTCCTACAATTGCCGCCGCCAGCACATGGCGATCATCGCTTTCACAGCCTGTTTGCTGATTTCCTGCGGTACATGCTGGCGCAGACCCATGCAGAAGACATACCTCTGCTGAACAAGAGGGCTGCAATCTGGTTTGAACAGCATGGAAACCTCGACCAGGCCTTCAAGCATGGATTGGCGAGTGATGACATGGAATGGGCAGCGCACCTGATGGATCGCAACATCGAAGCACTCATTGAAACTGGCGAAGTTTCGACGCTCACTCACTGGATCAAACATCTGCGTCGCAAACACATTCGTCAGCGCCCCCGGCTGGGACTCGCGTATGCCTGGGGGCTGACCGTGAGCCACCAGTTGGACGACGCACGGTTCTGGGTGGACGATGTCCAACAAACTATGGACGCGCGCGATTAAGGAACAGAGCCAGCTAACCCCAACAAATTCCGACGAAAGTCTCCCGCAGCCTTCACATGGTGAGCTGGCACTTGTCCGCTCGATGTTGGCCCTGGCAAGCGGTGATTTCCAGCAGGCCACAGAGTATTCAAGGGAAGCAGTAGGCTATTTGGAGCAGGGTAATCCGTTCATCCGGAGTATGCTTGCGCTCGAAGAGAGTATGCATAGTATTCTGCTTGGCGACACATCCAAAGCTATGGAGGCTTTGCAGGAAACCGTGCGGATCGCGCGGCGCACCAACAACCTCTTTGTTCTGATGGTTGTGACTTGCCAGTTGGCCGCGATGCAGATGCTCCAGGGACGCTTAAGCCCGGCGTTCGTTACCCTGGAAAAAGCCCGGCTGCTGGCGGTTAGGTCAGATGAAAAACCGCTGGCGCTGGCGGGAACAAAGTCGTTTGCGCGATCTCAGACCTGATATGAGCCTAGAGAACTATCCGTACCATGTTTTTGAGTATTTGCTGCTCACGCAGGCACGATACGATCTGGCCGTCGGTCAGCATAACGGAGATACGCTTCGCCTGAAACAAGCGCTGGAACGACTGCAATCGATCCTCCCGAAAGCGGAACATTTCAAACGAGTGTCTTCTCAAATCGAAATCCTGGTGCTACAGGCAATGATCGAGTATGCATTGGGTGACGTTGATCAAGCGGTCCATACACTGTTGAGCGCTCTGGCGCTGGGAGAGGCAGAAGATTAGCGCCGGATTTATCTCGATGAGGGGCGGGTCATGGCGGAACTCCTGGTTCGCTGCCTGGTGGAGCAGAAGCAATCAGGCGCTTACCACCCTTGCCTTCTGTACATCGAGAGTTTGCTGGAGGTTTGCCGACGAGAAACCGGGATTCTGTCACAGCCCACTAAAGCTGAAGCAGCGGCAGCTAAAATGCAGCCCGATTTGACCATTTTCCTCTCGGCTCGTGAGCTGGAGGTGCTGTCCTTGATCGCCCAAGGGAAATCGAATCAAGAGATTGCTGAACAGCTCTATCTGGTGTTAAACACCGTGAAACGCCACACCTCTAATATTTATGACAAGCTAGACGCTAAAAAACGCACCGAAGCGATTGCGAAAGCCCGTCGGCTTGGCTTGATCCCCTGAGTTCGCCCTCCCACTTCTGAAATAACACTTTTATAGCACTTTGGATTCATGACAACTTGCCTCTTGAACGGTGGGGTAAACTTGCGTCGCTTGTTCATGTGACCTCTCCCTTTCATAGACTATGATACTGTATTTAGTACCGTGTCCAATCTCAGGGGGTCACTTCACTTTGTCACTTCATCAGGAAAGCGGGCAAACACATTGGTTTGCCCCTACGGATGATGCCTGTAGGGGACGACCAATGTGTCGTCCCGTAGATAACAAACCTATCCCGACGCCCAAATACACTTCATAACAAATGCTCTTTAACCAATTGACACTGAGCATACGCGAAAGACGCACTTTCAGCGCCTTCAGTGCGCTTACCGTTTTGCCCGTAGCCCGAACCTTTAGCTGCGGGCGGTGCTCCTAACCAACAACGAATAACCAATAACCAACAATCAATAATCGACTACCAACATTACACATCGCATTAAAGGTTCAAAAGGAACTCAAATGCACCCCGTTTTCTGCTATGCTCTCCTATAGAGAAAGGACTCAACCATGTTCCATATTCAGCTAATGACTATCGACTAAAGACTTTCCCTGTTATTTCACTGCAATTTTCGCTTACATCAAACTTTCGGGTTAGTTTTGGGTTAGTGACTGTGAACGGTAAGCGCACAGTTGTGTATGTTTAAGGCAGGAACAACCAACCTAGTCTGCCTTGCCTCTGTTTTACAGACACATATTCAAGTATTCACTCTGTTAATTTCGCCGTATCCTCTTCTCAATGCTGCTCACGTTGCCACCATTTAGCCAATCCTCCCTGTCGCTGCGCTAAGCGCTCTGTTCAATCTGCCCAAAGCGCCAAATTTGAGTGAGACTACGCCTTGACACAGCGCTCACCTTTCTGATAGTATGACGCGCTGCAAGCACAGTACCCAACCTCGCTTAGAGGCAATGGACGTACTGAACCGAGCATATGTGGCGAAAGCGCCTGCGGAATTTTACTGCGGAGTAGCTCGCCATCAGGCAAGGTCTTTACGGGCGTCCTTTGTGTACGCCCGTTTGCGCGCCTGATAGACAAACACATTTGTCATTTCAGGCGATAGAGCCTGATTAGAGGTTATTGTTTTCGGAGAAACTTATGCCCACTATCAATCAATTGGTGCGCAAGGGGCGCAAACCGAAGAATTGGAAGAGCAAAGCCCCCGCGCTCCAGTACACGCTGAATGCGTATACGCAGAAGCGTACCCGCCGCCGCAAAGGCGCGCCGCAGAAGCGCGGTGTTTGCACGGTGGTCAGGACGATGACACCCAAGAAGCCGAATTCCGCGCTTCGCAAGGTGGCGCGTGTGCGTCTGACCAACGGGATCGAAGTGACCGCTTATATTCCGGGTGAAGGACACCGTTTGCAGGAACACAGCGTCGTGCTGGTGCGCGGCGGACGTGTCAAGGATCTGCCGGGTGTGCGCTATCACATTGTACGCGGCACGCTGGACACCGATGGTGTGCAGAACCGCAAGCAGGGACGCAGCCTATATGGCGCGAAACGTCCGAAGGCTGGTGCAGCAGCGCCCGCAGGTAAGAAGAAGTAACGGAGGCTCGATATGCCAAGAAGAAAAAGCCCCCCGAAACGTCAAGTTCCGGCAGACAAGAAGTTTAACAGCGTGCATATCACCATGTTCATCAACCGTATGATGTATGGTGGTAAGCGCAGCGTGGCACAGCACATCATGTACGGCGCACTCGATCTGGTCGAAGAACGCGCCAAGCGTGACCCGATAGAAATTTTTGAGATGGCGCTGCGCAACGTGCAGCCCAGCGTAGAAGTCAAGCCTCGCCGTGTCGGCGGCTCGACTTACCAGGTGCCTGTCGAAGTGCCATCTGAACGCGGCGTCTCGCTGGCGATGCGCTGGATTTTGCAGAACACCCGTTCGCGTGGTGGACGCAACATGACAGAACGGTTGGCGGGCGAACTGATGGACGCTGCCAACGGTCAAGGCACTTCCGTAAAGAAGAAGGAAGATACGCACCGCATGGCGGAAGCGAACCGCGCTTTTGCGCACTTCCGTTAAGCGATAGCTCGGCGCAAAAACGCGCCGGATAACTAAGTGATCTAGGTGAAAGTACCGTAACATCAAATGGCTGACAAGAATAAACGTCAACTTGATCTGACAAAAGTGCGCAACATTGGCGTTATCGCGCACATTGACGCAGGCAAAACGACAACTACCGAACGTATCCTATACTACACCGGCATGGTTCACCGTATTGGTGAAGTCCATGAAGGCGCGGCGACGACTGACTACATGGACCAGGAACGCGAGCGTGGTATTACCATTACTGCTGCTGCCGTCACTTGCTTCTGGCGCGATCATCAGATCAACCTGATCGACACTCCCGGACATGTGGACTTTACCGCCGAAGTGCAGCGCAGCTTGCGCGTGCTGGATGGCGGCGTCGTGGTGTTCGACGGTGTGGCAGGTGTTGAACCACAGTCTGAAACCGTCTGGCGTCAAGCCAACAACTACAACGTGCCGCGCATCTGCTTTGTGAACAAGATGGATCGCACAGGCGCAAACTTCCAGCGCTGCATCGACATGATGGTAGATCGTCTTCACGCAAACCCTGTTCCGATGCACATGCCTTACGGCGAAGGCGCGGAATTCAAGGGCATCATCGACCTGTTCAGGATGGAACTCATCACTTACGGTGATGACATGGGTACGGCAATCGAGCACCACCCCATTCCAGAGAGCGTGCGCGAAGAAGCCGAAACCCGCCGCGCTGAGATGGTCGATAAGATCGTGGAAAACGACGACTTCCTGACGGAAAAATTCCTGATGGAAGAAGAAATCAGCAGCGACGAACTGATGGGCGCACTGCGCGCTGCCACCATCGCGGGCAGAATTAACCCCGTGATTTGCGGCTCAGCGTTGAAGAACAAGGGCGTCCAGTTGATGCTCGACGCGATTATTGATCTGCTGCCCTCGCCGCTGGATATTCCTCCAGTGACGGGTCTGCATCCGAAGACGGATGAGCCTATCGTTCGTCATCCATCGGACGATGAACCACTGACAGGCTTGGTCTTCAAGATCATTACCGATCAATATGGTCGTCTGGCGTTCGTTCGCGTGTATTCTGGCGTGCTGCGCACAGGTACAGGCGTTTTGAACAGCACAAAGGGACAGAAGGAACGTATTGGACGCATCGTCCGTATGTTCGCTGACCGCCGTGAAGATGTTGAAGAAGTCCACGCTGGCGACATCGCCGCGATCATCGGTCTGAAGGAAACCTTCACGGGTGATACGCTGTGCGACCCTGACAAGCCAGTGGTGCTTGAGAAGATTAGTTTCCCTGAACCCGTGATTGAACTGTCGATTGAGCCAAACAGCAAGGTCGATCAGGACAAGATGGGTATCGCGCTGCGCCGTCTCGCGGAAGAAGACCCGACCTTCAAGATTGAGGTTGACGACAAGCTCGGTCAAACCAAGATCAAGG
>CALMZT010001058.1 GCA_937870805.1 uncultured Chloroflexota bacterium | reverse complement strand
ACACACAGGTTCGCCCCTACAATGACGTTTCTGACCTTCCTTGACCCCATTCGCGATTTTGATGCAATCGCCCTGCCAACAAGAAGCGACATCCTTGATATGGTTCGACAGTCGTGATGGGCGCGCATGTCTCCCTACAAGTTAGCCTGGTGCAAATATCCTAAAGCAATCTTCAGAAAGAATTTAGAGAAACTTTCGATTTATAACTCGAATGTGGCTGTAAGATATGATAATAATTTAGCCTGGAGTCTGTGCAATGCCAACCGAAAGCCGCTACGATAAACCCAACAAAATGATTTACCATCGCTACTGAGGTCACATGACCGGTGAAGAGTTTCTTTCCTCGCTCAAAGACGAAATTGATTTCTATAGAGGTATGGATGGATTAGTGGGAGTGATTTTCAGCCTCTCCGACCTCATTGGGCTTCCTCCAAGCATCCTCACTCATTCTCGAAGGGCAGGGTTTGCGCGCTACAAACCAACCATTATTGTATTTGTGGGGGCGAAAGCTTACATCCATTCAATGACAATGGTGTTTGCAAAAATCACTAATATTCCAATCTACCACTTTGCTTCCGATGACGAAGCCATGACATTTGTCACGGCAAAGATAACCCTCCATCAGCACGAACATCCCTTGACCGCCTAGGCAGCGTTCTAACAGAAGCAATAAAAAATCCCGCTCGTGTTGAGTGGGATTTTGTTTGTCGGGGCGACGGGATTCGAACCCATGACCTCTTCGACCCGAACGAAGCGCGCTACCGGGCTGCGCTACGCCCCGATTTATGAATCTCAGTGTAGTGCAAATAAGCTCAATTCACAAGAGTCAATTTGAGTAGGAAAGCAATCAGCGGTCAGCCGTCAGCGGTCAGCCGAGACAAATATGAACCGCCATGACAGTGAAAAGCAATGAGCAATGAGCAATGAGCAATGAGTGAAAGACAGGATTGAACCGCAAAAGCGCAAAGGTCGCAAAGGGAAGAAGGAAAAATTGAACCACCGAGACACCGAGTACACGGAGAAAGAAATGGCGATTTAAAATCTTGTGTGTGAGCGAAGATCATGAAAACTCAGCCCAATCCCCCTTGCAAGGGTAGGTATTTTGAGAGTGGGCAATTGTTCGCACTTGACCTCACCCCAAACCCCTCTCCCATCGCGCAAGAGCTGAGTGGAAATGAACCTGTCTGGCGCGGGAGAGGGGCTTCAGACTCGCCTCGTCGAAGGCATTTGATAAGCCAAAATTGCCTGCGGAAAGGTGTTGTTCTCCATGTTGGTTTTGAGTGGCGTGTTGGGTGAAGCTGGCATTTCGGATTAGAATAGGCGCGTTATGTAAAAGGGGCAGCGTATGGCAAAGCAACAGCCATTGATTTTTGCAGATCGGATGCGCGCGCTGACCAATGGCTTTGTCTCGCGTGCAGGTCTTGCTGTGCATAAGATGGGCATCCATCCCGATTGGATTACGTGGGCAGGGCTATTGATCGTTGCCCTTGCCGCGTGGGTGATCGCCAACGGACAGTTCCAATGGGGCGGCGTGCTGCTGCTGCTGGGCGTGCCGCTGGATGCGCTGGATGGCGCGGTGGCGCGGGCGATGCAGCGCAAAGACAAATTTGGCGCGGTGCTGGATTCGACATTAGATCGCTATGCTGACGGTTTGATTTTTGGCGCGTTGTGTTATCATTTTGCGGTGCAAAATCAACCGGGCGTCATGCTGTTATCTTTAGCCTCATTGACGGGAGCGTTCACCGTGAGTTACGTGCGGGCGCGCGCAGGGGAAGCCGGGCTATCGGTAAAAATTGGCTTGTTTGACCGTTTAGTGCGTTTGACCGTCATCATCGTAGCGCTGCTCATCCCTCAAATATTAGTGGCAGCGTTGTGGGTGATGGCGATTGGGACGAACTTCACGGCGTTACAGCGCCTGTGGTACGTCTATAAAAACATTATCAAAGAGGCTTGAAATGGAATTTCAACGAGAGTACATAGAGATCGCGAACCAACTGCAAATTCGCTATTACGGCATCATCATCGTCGTGGCGATGTTGATCGCGGCGTGGGTCGCGGCGCGGCTGGCGAAGCGCTCAGGTTATGATCCCGATCATGTGTGGGGGGCGCTGACGTGGGCGATTATCCCCGGCATTATCGGCGCGCGCCTGTGGTTTATTATTTTCCCGCCGAGTTCGCTGACGGCGGGCTGCTTCGATACCGATGCAGCGACGGCTTGCACCGATACGTTGTGGTTCTTCCAGAACTTTTTCAACGTACAGAACGGCGCGATTGCCATCTGGAGCGGCGGCTTAAGCATCTTCGGTGCGGTGTTAGGTGGCGGCTTAGGCGCGTATTTTTACTTCCGCCGCAATAAGCTGCCGATCTGGAACTGGCTGGACATCGCGGGCGTGGCGCTGCCGTTGGGTCAGGCGATTGGTCGTTGGGCGAACTTCATCAACCAGGAGCTTTACGGCTTGCCGACGAGCCTGCCCTGGGGCATTACGATTGACTCGGCGAAGCGTGTTGCGCCCTACAAGAGCACGATTGATTATCCCATCGAGACGACTTTCCATCCTTTGTTCTTATACGAATCGCTGTGGAATGCTATCGCCTTCTTTGTGCTGCTCAACCTGTATCTGCGCTTCCGCAACCGCTTGATGGCGGGTGACATTTTCCTGCTGTATGCGGCGCAGTATTCGTTCATTCGTTTCCTGCTGGAATTCCTTAAGGTCGAGCCTGCGTATATCCCCGGCACACAGATTAACTCGTCGCAAGCGGCGTGCGTGCTGATCTTTATCGCGACGCTGGGCTTATTTCTGTATCGCCATCGTCCGGGTTTGGCGAATACGCCTGCCGCGCAGACTCCGGCGTAATAGCTTTTAGCGCTTAGCAATTGGTTAACCTTCATAATTAGGTTTCTGAGGGGAAACCATGTCACGATTTCTCCCTCAAATTACTTATTGTGAAGTTTAACCATTAGCCAGGGATGCATGAGAGCGTGCATCCCTTTTTGTTTCGTGGAATCAGGCAAAAATATAATTAACCGCCAAGACGCCAAGGACGCCAAGGTAATGCAAGAGAAAAGAGAGTCATTGGAGTAGGTCTGGATAAAATCAATGCATAAGTGACTTATAATGTCTTTAGAGATGACTTTGGAGGATATTAGGAATGGAACGTATTGGTGAACTCACACTGGAGGAACTCGAAACTATCGTTGCACGCATGATTGATGCACGATTAGGCAAAGGACAGTCTATTGGAAAGCGCACGCCTGAAGTTTGGGACGCGATTCGCACACAAGTCATCAAGCCAGCGTCGGGTGTGCCTGCGCCTACAGAATTGCTGCGTGAGGAGCGCACTAATCGGTATCTGATTACCTCAAGTTAAAATCATAACCCTTTTTGTTACGCAACATTAAAATCCCCTGAAAGGTGGAGATTAGATTCACAACTTTTCGACTACAATGAGAATTGTTGCCGTTTAGAGTTGAGTTTCACAACCTATGATTGAAGCCGATGGCTTAACCAAAGAGTTTGACGGCTTTCGCGCCGTCGATAGTATTTCACTCAATGTGCCTGCGGGGAAGGTGCTAGCCGTTTTGGGACCCAACGGCGCGGGCAAAACCACCACCGTGCGTATGCTTACGTCGATTCTCGCGCCGACCTCCGGTTGGGCGCGCATCGCGGGCTATGACGTGGTGACACATCCAGAACAGGTGCGCGCGTCGGTGGGCGTGCTGACCGAACAGCATGGCTTGTACGAACGCATGAAAAGTGTCGAATACCTCGATTTTTTCGGCGAGGTCTATCACCTGTCACGGCAAGTCAGGCGCAAACGCGCGCTGGATTTGATGGAACGCTTTGGATTAACCTTTGCGCTGAAAAAACGCCTGGGCGAATACTCCAAAGGCATGAAGCAGAAGCTGGCGCTGGTGCGCGCGATGCTGCATGACCCGGCGGTGCTGCTGCTGGACGAGCCGACTTCGGCGATGGACCCGCAGAGTGCCAGGCAGGTGCGCGATGCGATTGTCGAACTGGAAGGCGAAGGACGCACATTTTTGCTGACGACGCACAACCTGACGGAAGCCGAGCAGTTGGCGGATACCATCGCCGTTATCCGTCATGGGCGCATCATCGCACACGGCACGTTTGATGAACTGGCGCAGCGTTTCGTCGGCGACCCGTTGATGGAACTGCGTGTGCGCGGTCAACTCAACGGCGCGACGAAAGAGATTGCCGATGTCGTGCGCGTGGAAGAAACAGGCAGCGATTGGCTGCGCTATCGCACGAGTGATCCAGCAGCTACCAATCCGGCGCTGCTGCATAAGCTGACAGGCTTTGGCGTGGATGTGATTACGCTGTCGCCGGTACAGCGCACACTCGAAGATGTTTACCTACAAATTGTCAAAGAAGATGAGCAGCAGGGGGCAAGTCCTGATGACGACAGCCGCTAGTTCTCCGACGAGTGTGACCCGCAGCGATGCGCCGATCTATGATCGGACGTGGCTCAAGACGCTGCGCAATGCGCTGATTATCACGCGGCGCGAAGTGAAAGACAGCTTCAGCGACTGGCGCATTCTGTGGCCGATTGTCGTGCTGACTTTCTTTTTCCCATTTCTCGCGCAATTCCTGGCAGCGCGTTTCACGGGTTTTGTCACCGACTTTGGCGCTGAAATCATTGGCGAACGCACGATTCCGTTTTTGCTGATGATCGTTGGTTTCTTTCCCATTTCGATGTCGATGGTCATTGCCCTGGAAACCTTCGTCGGCGAAAAAGAACGCCGCAGCCTTGAACCGCTGCTGAGTACCCCGCTGACCAATACGGAACTGTATATTGGCAAAACGCTGTCGGCAATGATTCCGCCGCTGGTTTCCAGTTACGGCGGCATGACGGTGTATCTTGGCAGCCTGTTGTTTGGCGATTTGGCATGGCGTCCACAGCCGATGCTGATCGTGCAAATTATCCTGCTCACGACAGTACAGGCATTGGTGATGGTGACGGGCGCAGTGGTGGTATCGAGCCAAACGACCAGCACGCGCGCGGCGAATTTGCTGGCAAGTTTCATCATCATTCCGATGGCGCTGGTGATTCAGGGTGAAAGTTTCATCATGTTCATCGCGCCGGATGCCGAATCACCTAATGGCATTGGTGCGCTGTGGGCAATCATTGGCGGCATGATACTGATTGTTGGGCTGCTGCTGCGGCTCGGCAACAGTGTCTTTAACCGTGAAGAACTGTTGGGACGTATGATTGACAATCTGAACCTGAAAGCCATTTTTGCAGGTATCTGGCGCTGGACACGCGCAGTAGACGCAAAAGGCACGCCTGCGCGCAACCTTGTCGAATGGTATCGCAAGGGTGTGAAGATGAGCCTGCGCAATCTGGGCGCGGCGTCGAGGATTGCGATTGCGGTGTTCGTCGTGGCGTTTGTGGGCGGTTACGCGATTGGGCAGCTTCCGCAGTGGCAGCTTCCTTTGCCTCGTGATACCAGTTTCCAGCAGCCCGCTGAACTGCTAGGGCGCTACGTCGGAATTTCTGCTGATGCGATCAACGCTGATGGCGAAGCGAATGCTGTCGATAGTGTGCCCATCCCCTCACGGCTGCGGGGGATGCTGTTCTTCATCGAGACCAACGGGCGCATCCTGATTGCCGCGACCATTCTCTCGCTGTTCACGTTCGGCGTCGCCGCGCTCATCCTGACCCCAGCCGTGTACATTGTGTTGGGCTACATCTTCGGGCAGGTGATTTTGGCGGGCTATAACCCCGCGTTCATGTTCGCCGCGATTCTTCCACACGGTTGGGTAGAAATCCCGGTAATCGTGCTGGCGACGGCGGCAGCACTGCGCCTCGGTGCGATTGCCACACGCCCGCCGAAAGGGATGACCGTCGGCATGGCTTGGACGACGGCGATGGGCGATACGCTGAAAATCGGACTGGGAATCGTACTTCCCGGACTGATTTTTGCAGGATTTTTAGAATCGTTTGTCACCCCCTACGTGTTATACTCAGTCCTCAGATAAGTGACGAGTGATGAGTCATGAGTGATGAGTAATGAGTAATGAGTAATGAGTGATGAGTGATGAGTGATGAGCAGGTTTATGGAACACGCGGGTAATGGTTGAAAAGGAAGTCACGGGCTTGGGCTTGAGGGCGCAGTCGCTTCGCTGTCACTGCGTTTACCGTTGCGCCCCTACAAAAGCGTATTATCACTTATCGTTGAACCCCTACCGACGCGCGAAATTGACTCATCACTCATAACTTTCAACTCATTACCCAGTTAAGAAACACAAACATTCCATTTCAACACAACAACCCGCTTTGCGCGTATAATGTGACTTTATTACGCGCAGGCGTGGTTTGTTATGGTTTTTATAGAAGGCGATTGTCTCTATGGCGCGGATTGTCATTCTCGGCTCTGCGGCGGCTGTCTCGGATGCAACGCACGATAACACGCACTTTATCCTGATCGGTGAACGCGATACTCCTATTCTGGTAGACTGTGGCTCGAATCCGGCAGGCAAAATCAAAAATCTGGGCATCGACGACGACGCGCTGCAAGACGTGATTTTGACACACTTTCACCCCGATCACATTTCTGGCGTGCCGAACATGTTGATGCATATGTGGCTGCTGGGGCGACAGACACCGCTGCGTTTTTATGGGCTGCATCACTGCGTCAACCGCATGGAAGACATGATGACGGCGCACAGTTGGGAGGAATGGCCCGGCTTTTTCCCGGTGACTTTTCACCGCATCCGTGAGCGTAATGATACCCCTGTGCTGGAAAACGCCGATTTCCGTATCACTGCCTGGCCTGTCAAACATTTCGTGCCGACGATTGGCTTGCGCATCGAAAACAAGGTCACGGGTAATGTACTGGCGTACACTTGCGATACAGAGCCAACCGATTCGCTGGATGAATTGTGCAGAAATGCTGATTTCCTGCTGCACGAGGCGGCGGGGCGCGGCGTTGGGCATTGCAGCGCACGGCAGGCGGGCGAAACAGCAACGCGCGTCAACGCGAAGTGTCTGTACCTCATTCACTATTGGGTGTGGAACACCGACCCGACGCCGCTGGTAGACGAAGCACGAGAGACGTATGATGGTCCTGTGACGCTGTGCAAGGACTTCGACGAGTTTGAGTTTTAAATTATCAACTGACGTTACGCAAAACGTTCGCCGCTGCGGACGCTGGCTGCCAGCCAGGCGCGTGGGAAACCCGTGAACGGGTTGGGCGCTGCGGTTTTCAACCTCTTGAGAGGTAAACTGCGTAAGGTGAGTTATCAAAATAAGTATGATGTAGCGCAAAATACCCTAGCGAGGACACAGAAAAAGTAATTCCATATGTCCTCTGTATCTCTAGCGTTACTTTCTACGCCACGAACTGCCCATTCTTATAAAACAATTCATCATCGACGTGGATTTCGCTGCCCTGGCGCATGTCGCAGATCATATCCCAATGCACGGCGCTTTTGTTGACGCTGCCTGTATCGGGGTAGCCCGCGCCGATTGCCATATGCACCGTGCCGCCGATCTTCTCATCAAACAGAATGTTGCCCGTGAACTGCTGGATGCCGAAGTTCGTGCCGATGGCGAACTCGCCCAGGTAGCGCGAACCCGCGTCGGCGTCGAGTTGTGCATAGAGCAAGTCCTGATTGGTCTTGGAACTGGCTTCCATGACCTTGCCGTCCTGAAACTTAATCTCGATGCCTTCCACCGCGCGCCCGGCGACAATCGACGGATAGCTGAAGCGTACCCAGCCGTTAACTGAGTTCTCGACGGGACCCGTGAAGATTTCGCCGTCAGGCATGTTGCGCGTGCCGCAAGCGTTGATGAACGTGCGCCCGTCAATCGACAGCTGCAGGTCGATGTTCGGTCCTTGCAGCTTGATACTTTTCTTGCCCTTCAGCCACGCGATTTTTTCATCCTGTAGCGCGCGCACCTTTGACCATTCGGCAACCGGGTCATCTCGATCACAGAACATCGCGCCAAACACAAAGTCACTGTAGTCTTCGAGGCTCATGTTGGCTTCCTGCGCGCTGGCGTCGTTGGGATACCACGCGCCCACCCATTTCATCTTGCCTTCTGCCGCGCGGCGCATCCGTGTTTCCAGCCAGGGACGGCGCGCGCCTGCCACTTTTTGATTGCGCTTGGGGTCAATTTTGGTCATCGCGCGGGTATTGGGCACGCCGCCGATACGAATGTACACGTCGCCTTGATCGTAGTACAGCGATTGGCTGGGGTCGAGCCACGTCAGTTGATCGTCGTTGGCTTCGCGCAGAAACGTGCGGTTCATCGTATCATCGCTGAGCATCAATGCCGGATTGCCGCCCGCACGCACGACGGCGGTGAAAATCTCGCGCAACGCGGGCAGCGTCAGCACGTCGCCTAGCACGCCTACCCATTCGCCGGGTTGAACGTTTACCGAGTAGTTGACGAGCAAATCTGCCATTTTTTGAAGTCGTGGGTCTGTCATTGGGAGTCCTTTGAAGTAGAGTTGTTCGTTGTTCGTTATTCGTTGTTCGTTATTAGAGTGACTGGGTTCGCCGCTTCGGTATTGCATTTTGCTAACAGCTAAAGACTAAAGACTAAACCAGCTTTTGCGCGGCGGATAAGGCGGCAATGTAGTCCGGTTCGCTGCTCATGGCGTACACGTATTCGGCGTGGCGGACAGTATCATCGCTGTCGATGACGAACACGGCACGCTGACAGATGCGCCATTCGGTATCATGCACACCGTAGTCGTCAGCGAACTTCATATCTTTGTGACAGGAAAGCGTGAGCACGCGCTCAATGCCTTCTACACTACACCAGCGGCGCTGCGCGAAGGGCAGGTCAGCGCTGATGGTGATGACGGCGATGTTCTCGTTGAGCTTCGAGGCTTCTTCGTTGAAGCGGCGGGTTTGCGCGGCACACACGCGCGTATCCAGCGATGGGACGATGCTCAGGATTTTGACTTTGCCTGCAAATTCATCGGACGTTTTGGTCGAATAGTTGTTGGCGATGAGTGCCCACGCAGGCGCTTTGTCACCGACTTGCAACATCTCATTCTGAACAGGATGTTCGCGGTCTCCCACTTTCATCCCGGAACGATGGCTCATACGTAACCCACTCCTCAATCTGGACAAGGGGCTTAAGCCCCTTGTTCGCTTATTAGTCGGGCGGAGTTTAAATCACACGCCGCCGAAACGCCATAGACCATCAACCATTGTTCCCTGAACGTTAATGTTGAGCAGGTCATCAGGCGGAATGTGATACGGGTCACGATCCAGCACGATCAAATCCGCGAGATAACCCGCCGCGAGTTTGCCTGTGTGATCTTCTGTGCCCGCAGCATAGGCGGGACCTGTTGTGTAACCGCGCAGTGCTTCATCGACTGTCAGCCGCAGTTCAGGATACCAGCCGTTGACACCGGGCGAACCATCAGGGCGGCGGCGCGTCACGGCGGCGTAGATGCTTTTGAACGGCTCGAATGGCTCAATTGGTGAATCCGAGCCGAACACGTATTTGACGCCCTGATCGATTTGCAGGCGCGCGTTGTATGACCATTTGCCGCGTGCGCCCCAGTAACGGTCTGCCATCTCATAATCCGATGTAGCGTGTAAGGGCTGCATCGAGGCGATGATGTCGAGCTGTGCGAGGCGGTGCGCGTCGTCGGGATGAATAAGCTGTACATGTTCGATGCGATGGCGGCGTGTGTGGGGAGCTTCGCCCCGTTCGGCTTCTTCGCGGCGCACGATGTCGTATACGTCAAGCACATCATGTACCGCGCGATCACCAATGGCGTGAACTGTCGAGTGTAAACCTGCCGCGCTGGCTTGCGAGACGAGTTCCGTGATTTCTTCGTTTTCGAGCACGCGAATGCCGTAGTTGTCGGGTTCACCATCGTAGGGGTCAATCATCAACGCCGTGCGCGGTCCGAGTGCGCCATCTGCGAACAGCTTCAGCGCGCCGAAGCGTATCCAGTCGTCGCCGAAGCCGCTGCGAATACCGAGTTCAAGCGCGTGCATCAGCCACATTTTGTTGATCTGCTTCACGACACGCAGCGCCAACTGACCGCGTTCACGTAGAATTTGCGTTGCGACCATGCTCGATGGGTTGTCGAAATCGTGGAAGCCGACTAAGCCGCAAGCGTGGAAGCGCTCCTGTGCAACTGCCATTTGCTGTGCAAGCTGTTCAGGATTTCCGCGTGGGATGAAATCATTGACCAGGTTCATCGCTGTTTCCAGCAGCAGCCCCGTTGCTTTTCCCTCTTCGTCACGGGTGATGTGTCCACCTTCGGGGTCGGGCGTATCATTGTCAATGCCACACATGCGCAGCGCGACAGTGTTCACCCAGGCGGCGTGTCCGCTTTTGGCGCGCAGATAAACAGGGTGGTGCGGCGTGACGACATCTAATTCGGCAGCCGTGGGAAACTGAAGATCTGCCCAATACTCCTGCGACCAGCCATGTCCCGTAATCCATTCGCCAGCAGGCAAACGCTCAGCAAAGGCTTTGACGCGCTCGACAGCGATTTGACGGCTGGGGACTTCAAAGACGTTGACGGTGTGTATAGCGCGCGCTGTCCATTCCCAATGCACATGTGCGTCGACCAAGCCGGGCAGCACTGTTTTGCCGTTGAGATTCTCGCGTGTTGTACCCACGCCAACAAGCGCCAGCACGTCACTATCACTACCCGCTGCGATGATGCGCCCGTTGAGAAGCGCCAGCGCTGTAACTCGAGGCTGTTGTTCGTCCATCGTGATGATGTTGCCATTGTAAAGGATGTGGAGATTAACCATGTGTTTGAAATATGCCTGAAAACAATGAAGGGACAGAAACTATAACATCAAATCCGCGCTAATAGGCTTTCGTTTCGATTGTGTAATCGCTTTCATAGAACAGCGATTTTGAATAAATGAAAGTGTATATGGTGCTATACTATAACTTGTTTTGATTGCACTAAAAATCGCTGAATTTTGATTGACAGTGAGGGTAGAATCATGGAAAGATATTCACAAGAGGTGGATGAACTGGACAAGACTTTGCTCAATGAACTGCAAGTGGACTGCCGCATCAGCAACGTTGAGTTAGGTCGTCGGGTGAATCTCTCACCACCAGCCATCCACGCGCGCATCAAGCGATTGGAAGCGCTCGGCTACATCACACACTACACGGCTGTCGTAGATCGTGAAAAAGTGGGTTACGACCTGTTGTGTTTCATCAGTGTGACCTTGCAGCAGCATCAACTCCAGTATGTCGAGAAGTTCCGAACCGCCGTGCAGCAAATGCCGGAAGTGTTGGAGTGCCATTTTATGACGGGCGAATACGATTATCTGCTGAAGGTTGTCGTGCGCAGCCGCAAAGACCTGGAACGCTTCCTGATGGATGTACTGACGCCCATCCCCGGCATCGCGCGCATCTCGACCAGTGTAGTGCTGACGGAAATCAAGCATACGATGATCGTCGCATTGGATTGAATTTATGATTAGTG
>CALMZT010001057.1 GCA_937870805.1 uncultured Chloroflexota bacterium | reverse complement strand
ATTCCTGCTCCAGTTGTTCGCGCTTGGTTGGCATTGAGCAGCCCTTTCCCTTTCTGATGCTTTAGCCTATCTCTTTTGGCACTCAAGTGAAATGCACCCTAGGAATTCCGAATTTTTAGAGAGGGATAATAACTGAAGGAAGTAGAAAGACCAAATCCCCTACGTTAGGCAAATGGGGGTGTACGCCGGGGAGTTTGAACATGATCGTCACGCCGCTGGGATGCTTGACTTCAAATCGGTAGGAGTCGCCAAGAAACACGCGCTCCTGGATGACCCCGCGCAGCGTATCAGGTGTCTCACGATTGACGAGTTGCAGATTGTCAGGATGCAGGAGAATTGCTTCTGTGCTTTCAGGAACGTCAAAATCGCTGATGGCGGTATGAACAATCGTTCCCTCGCGCGAAATCACCGGGAAAACATTGTGTAATCCCATAAAGCGCGCTGTAAAGATGGAAGCCGGCAGCAGATACAGCGCTTCGGGTGTATCCACCTGTTCAATCTGTCCAAGATTCATAATGGCAATACGGTCAGCGATGGCGAAGGCTTCACGCTGGTCATGCGTGACGTAGATCGCGGTTAGCCCCACACGCTTGATGATTTCGCGCAGTTCGACAACTAAACGTTCGCGCAGCGCCGCATCCAGCGAACCCAACGGCTCATCCAGCATCAACAGGCGCGGATTGGGCGCAAGGCTGCGCGCTAATGCCACGCGCTGGCGTTCACCACCCGATAAGCTGGTCACGTCGCGTTTCTCAAATCCCGTTAACCCGACGAGCGAAAGCACTTCATGCAGACGCTGTTCCTGCTGCGCACGCGGGATATGGCGCATCCGCAAGCCGAACACCACGTTTTGCGCCACGTTGAGATGCGGAAACAGCGCGAAGTCCTGAAACATTAACCCGAAATCGCGCGCGTGAACTGGAATGTGAGTAATCGTCTCGCCATTGAGCAGCACATCCCCTTTGTCGACACGTTCCAGCCCGGCGATAATCCGCAGCAATGTCGACTTGCCCGATCCCGACGGGCCGAGGA
>CALMZT010001056.1 GCA_937870805.1 uncultured Chloroflexota bacterium | reverse complement strand
AACGCATCCGCCGCCGCTTGCGCGCCTTCGCGCATCTTGACGAAGAATGGGTTGGTTTCCGTCTTTGTAATCAGCCCAATGATGATCTCGCCGCTCTCTTGTGCTCGAAGAACACTGGAAGACAGCCCTAAAACAAGGAAAAGTATCGATATAACTGAAAGCAAATGCATTTTTTGGTGTGAACGTTTCATTTGAGTGCTCCATACATTATCGTTTTGAGAGAAGCTGTGCTATAGATTGACCGCCTGTAATAGTTGAATATTGCAAACGATATGTGTCACGTGTATTGATCTTTCTTATGGCAATCTCCTTTACTTTTACACAGATCGGGCAGAATTTAAACGTAACCCTTGTTAATATGGTAACGTTACCATATAAATAGCATAACCTTGTATCATAGTGATTGCAAATTTTGGTTTAGGGGAATTTTATGGCAACAATTCATGACGTAGCGAAACTTGCTGGTGTTGCGCCGATTACCGTTTCACGAGTCGTCAACAATGTGGGCTATGTGCGCGAGGACACACGCGCCCGTGTGGAAGCTGCGATCCAGGAACTACAATATATCCCTAACAACAGCGCGCGCAGCTTACGTTCAAAAAAGACCAATACGCTGGCGCTGATTGTCTCCGACATCACCAATCCATTCTGGACAACGGTGACGCGCGGCGTAGAAGATGCCAGCAGTGACGACGGCTTAAGCGTCATTCTTTGCAATACCGATGAGAAACAAGCCAAGCTGGAAAACTACGTCAACATTATGCTGCAAAAGCAGATTGACGGCTTCCTGATTGTGCCGATCAGCAGCAACCCGCAAGTTGTGCGCCATATCCAGAGACGCAAAGTCCCCGTCGTCGTGCTTGATCGCCCTCTGCACGATGTAGAAGTGGATGCGGTATGGAGTGACAACGAAGGCGGCACATATCAGCTCATCAAGTATTTAATTCAGTTGGGACACACACGAATCGCCATGCTCTCTGGCATCTCAGAGATTGCCACCAGCCAACAGCGCATCGCAGGGTATAAACGCGCGCTGCACGAACATAATCTTACACAAGATGATTCGCTCCTTATTCACGGCGAATTCAAACATGAATCAGGCTATCAAGTCACACGACAGTGTATGGAATCGATACAACCGCGCCCGACGGCGTTGTTTTGTGGCAACAATCTAATTGCCGTAGGAGCCTTCAAGGCGTTATATGACCTGGGTTTGCGTGTTCCAGAAGATATATCAGTAGTCACCTTTGACGATATGCCTTTTACAGCAACGCAGCCCTTCGTTACCGCAGCCGCACAATCACCGTATGAATTGGGTTGGCAAGCGGCAAAACTGTTGATCGCACAGGTTTCGGGTAAAGAGCCGTCCGGCAATCGCCAAATTGTGCTGCCCGTCGAACTGTTGATTCGTGAGTCGTGCACTGCGCCCAACACCTTATCTTAAATTCCACACCGTTTTGGTATATTTGAAAATATTTTATAGGGTAATATTTACAACGTGGGTTAAGTATGTTATATTGAATTTGACCATTTAAGAATATTCAAAGGGAGCACTATTGAACCAAACCCCGGTGGCAAGCGTATTAGACGTCAGGTAGGCTTTTCTTTTTACACAGCACGAAAAGTTGGGAAGGAAAATTGCTCATGATTCGGATTGAGTCACTGCTTTCTGCACGTTTATTTGTCTCTCCACAATGGGTGGAAGATAAGGTTTATTTCCTCAGTAATCTCTCCGGGCACATCAGCCTCTACGTCATGGACGAAAAAGGCAGCGTGCCCCAACCTCTGTTACCGCCGAATATCGCCCTGCAAAACCCCGAACTCATCGGCGGGCAATCGTTTTATGTGCTGCCTAAGCTCGGCAAAATCATCGTGATGATCGACAACAACGGCGATGAAAATTATATCCCGCAGTACATCCCGATTGAGGGCGGCTATCCAGAGCCAGCGTTTGGTGACCAACTGGATAATTTCCGTTCACATCTGGCTGATGTCGATGCAGACCATAACACTGCCTATTTGAACTGCGAGTCACGAACTGAACCCATCCTGTATACTTATCTCGCCAATCTCGAAAATGGCACGCTGGAGCTGATCGCCCAGGGACAATGGGGCTTCTTCCCGGCGGGACACACCGACGATCACAGCAGTGTTGCACTGATCGAAGGCTACACCGTAGGCGATACGACGCTCTATGTATGGAAAGACGGCAAGATGGACGTGCTGTATGGCACGCCTCTGGAACAGCGCGCAGAAGGACAGGAAGTTCCACTGACGGCTTTCGGCAATTCCCATTTCACCGAACGCAACGGCTTGCTGATCTATACGGCATTGTTCGAGGATACATACGGCTTGGGTTATCTGCAACTGGACAAGCCGCAGGAAATCAAACCCGTCACTGTCACAGGCACGGTGCATCAGGGCAGCGGCGAGTTTGAGGACATCCAGCATCAGCAGGGCAACCGCTACCGTTTGCAGTACAACATCGACGGCTGCACATGGCTGTACGAAGGCTCATTCAATGAAGATACCTGCATCCTCGCCGTTGACACAGTGCTCGTCGGCGAAGGCGTCATGGCGAACGGCACGATGAAGTCGTACCACTACGACAAACACAACAACCGCTATGTCTTCTCATACTGCACTGCTACTTCACCGACACAGATATATACCGTTGAAGGCGGACAGGTGAATCGCATCACAGGAGAGCGTGTGCTTGGTATTCCCGAAAACTGGCTGTCGGTTGGCGAAGATGCCTCTTACAACTCATATGATGGCTTGCGTACCTCCGCGCGGTTGTATATGCCTGCGCCAGAACTCGGCTTCACAGGTCCGCGTCCGGTGATCTTCTACATTCACGGCGGACCTCAGGGACAGGAACGCCCGAACTTCGCGTGGTTCTCGATGCCGCTGATTCAATTCCTCACGCTTAACGGCTTCGCGGTGTACGTGCCCAACGTGCGCGGCAGCACGGGTTACGGCTTGAGCTATACCAAGTACGTCGATCACGATTGGGGTGGACGTGACCGCCTTGACCACGTGGAAGCGTTCAAGCATCTGGCGAAAAATCCGAACCTCGACGTGACACGCGCGGGCGTTGTCGGGCGTTCGTATGGCGGCTATATGACGCTGACGCTGGCAGCGCGCCATCCTGAACTGTGGAGCGCGGCGGTGGATATGTTCGGTCCGTACAATCTGTTGACCTTCATTGACCGCCTGCCGGAAACGTGGAAGCCGTACTTTGCGATTGCCATTGGCGATTCGGTGAAAGATCGTGACTTTTTGATAGAGCGTTCACCGAGCACTTACATTGAGGACATCACCGCGCCGATGCTGGTGATTCAAGGTAAGAACGATCCGCGCGTCACCGAACAGGAATCGCGCGATGTGGTGGAGCGTTTGCGCGGCAAGGGCAAGCAAGTCGAATATCTCATGTTTGAAGATGAAGGACATGATGTGCTGAAACTCGCCAATCGTGTGACGTGTTACAACCGCATCACCGAATTCTTCAAGGGCTGTTTGCAACCGTAGAATTGATTGTAGCAAAAGTACGATGTGTCATCACAGCCGATTTGCTGTTGTGACACATCAGAAATCGCTTTAACAGTTCTTGGGCTTACGCATTTGACCAATAACATGTGCTCGAACAGTGGGTTTAAACCCACTGTCCATGAACCCAGCTGCGTAATTCCTAAGCTGATAGTTTTCAGTTCAAGTTCAAGCCCCGCCTCTGGCTGAAGTGTGATCGGCGCAGTCGCTTCGCTTACATGTTGTGCCCTACACCTATCTTTTAACGTAACCCTCAATTTGGTTTTCCTGTCGGAGAATATTACTTATGCAAATGCTAGTTTGCGAAAGTAATTGAATTTTAGAGTTTGCGCTGCTCGGTTGCAAACAATCTTTTACCGGTAGGGGCAAGGCATACCTTGCCCCTACAACAAGTTTACGCGGGACGACACGTTGGTCGTCCCCTACGATTGTGAATTTCGTCTAGAGCTTGTCCTCGTCCAATTTATGTAAAATGTCGCTCGTGTCAAATGGTTCGTCAGATAATTGAGACTCCAATTTGAAGTGCTTACGGTTAAATGGAAGTGGGTACGCCTTATCCAATTTGATGAGGCGATCAACGAGTCGCGTCAACGCCATGATGCGACGTGTAGCCACCACATCATCGGTTTCTGACTCCAAAGCGCTGAGCAGCACACTCGCGCGGCGCATGAGCTGATGGCTTAGCTGCTGCATTTCCTCAGCGCGCTCATGTCGCCAAAATATTTTATTTGGCGGCGGCTGAGGCTG
Organism: uncultured Chloroflexota bacterium; assembly: GCA_937870805.1. Lineage (GTDB taxonomy): Bacteria > Chloroflexota > Anaerolineae > Aggregatilineales > Phototrophicaceae > JACAER01. Next base: position 1,486 of record CALMZT010001056.1, on the reverse strand, counting down.
TGGCTGCCGTTGGGCGGATTCCGGCGGCGGTTGGTGAGGCTGCTGCTGCCGCCACATGCGCAGCGTGCGTTCAGGAATATTGGTTTGGCTGCTGGTGAGTTCAATATTGCCGCCGTTGGCTTGAAGCAGTGCAAGAACAGCAGTTTTATGGTCATCGGTATAGTGTTTGGACATGGTTTAGCCTTTAGTCTTTAGCTTTTAGCTTTTAGCTAAAGCATAGCACATGTGTTCTTTCATTTGAGTTCCTTTTGACACTTTAATGCGGTGTGTAATGTAAGTGGAAAGTTAAAAGTGAAATGCAAAAAGTGGAACCGAAATGGTACATAAAAGGCGCAAAGTGGAACGTTCAATGTCAGAAGTGGGGCGTTGAATGGCGACAATGGAGCGTTAAAAGCATGTTCTGAACACAAGGGTCGATATTTTGTGGAATGCGGTTTAGCCTGTCGTTTAATTTGCACTTAATCTTCCACTCCCATAATACCTTTTCTAAACCATCTACAGAGATTATCGTCGGAGTCAGGCATGAAACGCCTTTTTGCAGCATTCCTTACCCTCTTTAGCCTCATTGTCTTTGGCATCATCCTTCTCGAAAATTCCGGCTACTCTCACTCTGGAACCTCAATATGCAGCATTTTGCAAGAGCAGTATGAAGTACCCACACCTTCAGAAGATAGCCTTCGGTTTGCGGTGATTGGGGATTATGGTTTGGGAAGTCAGGATGAAGCAGAGGTCGCAAACATGGTGACAAGCTGGAATCCAGATTTTATTTTGACCGTCGGTGATAACAATTATCCCAATGGCGACCCTGCTATGCTCGATCAGAACGTCGGGCAGTTCTATCAGAGCTACATTGGCAATTATCAGGGAAATTATGGCGCGGGCGCGGATGAAAATCGCTTCTTCCCGGTGCCGGGCAACCACGATTGGATGCCGGGTGACATCAGTGGGTATCTTGAATATTTTTCTCTCACGAACGATGAGCGCTATTACACGTTCACTCAGGGTTCTGTCCAATTTTTTATGTTAGACAGCGATTCCCGCGAACCTGATGGCATTAGCAGCAATTCTATTCAAGCAGCATGGTTACAGCAGGCGTTAGCGGCTTCCATAGCGACCTTCAAAATCGTTGTGCTGCACCATGCTCCGTTTTCATCGGGACATCATGGCTCGAATGAGATTATGCAGTGGCAGTATGAGGAATGGGGAGCCAGCGCGGTACTCAGCGCACATGACCACACGTATGAGCGTATCATGCGCGCTGGCATTCCTTACTTTGTGAATGGCTTAGGCGGGTACAGCCTTTATGATTTTGACGACACGATTGAAGGGAGCGCGGCACAATATAACTGTAATTTCGGCGCGATGCTTGTTGATGTCACTAAGGACATTATGACGTTTCAATTTATCACACTGGGCGATGGCCTCGTAGACAGTTATGCGGTCCAGGCCGAGGCAGCAGCGGACGCTGGCACGGCTAGCCCGTCAG
>CALMZT010001055.1 GCA_937870805.1 uncultured Chloroflexota bacterium | reverse complement strand
AATGCAGCCGACCACTGATGGGACACTGGACTCCGGTGTTACTCCAGGAATATCCGTCGGGCAGAAAATAGGTGTCCCTTCCGCTGGAGTTACCACCGTTTCGCCAACAGCAGCCGTTGGCGCTTGACCGACTGCTGTCGGAGCAGGGCTGTTAACCAGTGTTGGCGTTGGACCGACGAAGGGGACGACCAAAAACTGAGCAGCATAGCCAAGCGTCGGCGTCTGTCCATTGGGGTTCAAATTCACCAGATACCAGGGATTCTGATCCTGGCTCGTTGCTTCGCCGAGCACACAAACGGGTGTGTTGCGCTGCAAGGTCGCAATGATGTCGCTTTGTGTAGTCGGTGCGCTGCGCACGTTCGCCGAATCCGCGTTGACCTGATAGTAAGTGCAAGCAGGCAGTGCTGTCGCGGCTATCGTTGGGGTTTCTGCTGGTGTAGTCGGCGATGGTGTATCCGTTGGAACCTGCGTCGCCGTTGCAGTATCAGTCCCCCCAGAAGTTGCCGCGCCTTGTGGTGTCACTGTTGCGACGCGCTGTGTTGCGGTGGGCGTGCGTGACGACGTTGAAGATGCGCGAACGGTGGCTGATGCAGCTTGAGCGACAGCGGTGGCTGATGTTGCTTCAGCAGTTGCCGCCTCAGTAACTTCCGCACTCGACTGCACACTGCTGAGATCGCCGACGAGTTGCACGGACGCCGCCGATACCCATCCCTGTAAACCAGTGGTCAATTCAACGAGATACCAACCGTTATCGCTGACGCTAATGATGCGTGCGCCTGTATTTGCGGGCAGGACGCCGATCACCTCAGCATCGGCAGCGTTGCTTGCGCGCACATTAATTGCCACGCGGGCAACGGCACGTGCTTCGGCTGTCGGTTCAATCGTAGGTGTCACGGTCAGGAGCACATCTTCGGGGACAACCTGTAAACCACTCGTGAGTAGATAACCGCTGGCACCGGGCTGACCAAAGTCGATACGAATCCACTCAAGGTCTACAGAGACAGTACCCGGCGAACAAACGATCTCCCCTTCTGCCAGCGTCGCTACACTACTGCAACCGATACCCGCGCAATCGTAAACAGTGACATCGGTAATCGGGCTGTAGGTATCGCACGGAAAATCATCAACGTTCGTGAAAGTCATCAATGATGAGTCGACATAACCAATCTCACCCGGCAGGTATTCGACTTCTTGCCAGTCGGTGAATGTGCCACTGTAGCCTGTGGCGCAGACTCGTGTACCCTGCGTCAAGGTGCCGACGGAACCACAGGTCGATTCAGCACAAGAACGCACGGTGACTTGTCTCGACGCTACTTCCCATGCATCGCAATAAGAGAAAGGCGTTGTTTCTGTACCTGGCGCGCCGGGCGCTATAAGATCAGAGCGCATATAACCTACCGGACGTTCTTCGGTAGTGTCATCTTCGCCAAGCCGTACAAGACGCCAGTTTGCGTCTTCTGGCGCGATGCCCAGTACACAGATTTCTTCTGTGGGGTTAAAACTGCCGACGACGTTACAACTTTCGCCGGCACACGAACGCACACGCCCAATATCACCTGTAAGGTGATAGGTTTGACACGCTGGCAAATCAGTTGCCGTTGGTGTCGCGGTTTGGGCAAACACATGAGGGCTAACCAGCAAAATGTATAAAGCCAGCAAGCCAACCAGGATTGATCCACGAAGCACAGTGTTTCTATGAGTTTTCAGGAAAGAGGTCAATGTTGTTACAGCCACGTTTATCCTCAACTATTTGGATTCGTCTTTGATGAGAAAAGACCCTCGTGGGGCGCTGCCACCAATGCCCGATGCGTTTGCCTTTGGTTATGCTGACGCACAAGGGCTTCAGAAAGCGCCGAGGCACTCAAGGCTAAACCCATCATCAGACGAAGATAACGCACATAATCGTCATGTAGGAAGATGCTGGTAAGCAAATAACCTAGCAAGCCGAACGCTAGCCCCGTTATCCACGGAACGAGGTCACGTCGTCCAATTTGGATGAGCTGCTTACGGGCAATCCACAAGGAGCGGAAGATCAGCAAATACATCAAGCTAAAAGCGAATAAGCCAATCACGCCCGTTTCAGCGGCAGCTTCCAAGTACAAATTATGCGCCTGACGGTTTTGTAAACGGTCGTCGATACCCAACTGAGTCGAGTATTTCAGATAATTTTCCTCGAAGTTACTATAGCCCGCGCCCAGCAGCGGATAGTCAAGGAACATTAAGACAGCGACCTGAGCTTCGCTAGAACGCCCACGGAATGACGCCTCGGTTTGGGTATCGGCACCCTCTGCCGCGCCTGTCAAGGTCGCCATACGAGCCAAATACCCAGCGGGCAAAATGGGTGTCGCGCCGACAAGGATGGCAAGTCCCAGCGCAGCGAATTTATAGACATTCATCTTGCGCTCAAAGACAATCACAAAGCTGATAACGATAATCATGATAAATGCGGAACGCGAGTAGGTGAAAATAATCGCAGCAACGATTAAAGCGGAACAGACCAGCGCAAAACCTCTGCTGAAAGTTTTCTTTTCATCTACCACACGATACGCTGCCAGGGGGAAAACCATGAGCAAGATTTGGGCATAAAAGTTAGGGTCATCCAAAGGTCCAGTCGGGCGGATACTGTCAAAACCAGCAGTAATCTCATGTACAGGCGATCTGGCTAACCCCAAGAAGTTATTCGACGTATCTCCTGTCAACATGGTATAACACGTCAGCAGCGACAAAAACGCTGCTAGGATAATCATCGTCCACTGCAATCTCTTCCAGATCTTCTCATCATCACACAACTGAATGATGATGAGGATAATAGCGAAGTCTTTTGCAAAGTCCAGGAGTTGTTTTAAGCTATCTTCGAGCAAACCGCTGGCGAAAATTGACAAGGCAATCACAAAACCGTACAGGATAATTGCGCCTTCAGTCGGACGGATCACCAAGGGTTTGCCATGGATAATCGCCCGTGTCCCGATCACGCCGACAACAATCAATACGACGAGCAGTTTGTTAGCGCTGGGGATGCCAAAACCCACTTCGAGAATGTTAGAAAAATCGAAGTAAATCATGATCACTAAAAAGATCATGCCGAATGACGGACGCAGAATCATGTAGATTGCGCCCACAGCGGCGATGGCGAAGCCGATCACCAGTGCGCCATCGGGGCTAGTGCCGACAGCGGCACTCATCCCCATTGCTATCAGAGCGCCGATCACGACCACTGCTGCTCGAAGCAGCTGCCGTTTTGTTTCGGTGTTGAGGGGGCGCCGCAGCGCCCCAACGGGGAGGCTAGCCATCGTTACGCTTGTCTCCCTGCTCCGATTCAGCATCCATATCATCCATCGGACGTACATCAGCGATCATACTGTTCAGATCAATCCCATTGCCAGGGGTAGAAGAACCCAACCACGATGAGACATAATCTTGCCCAAAATTGCTGTTATCGGTTTCGCCTTCGTCCCAGCCCACAAATGCGGAGTTGGATGATGTGCCTGCCTTAGCACGTGCATCTTTTAGCACATCACCGTTGTTGCTTCCGAGTGACGGGACGACAGTTGGCGCGGGGACCGCAACTTCGACATATTCATTCATCTCTGTCGAGGGAGCTACTGCACCATCAATACCGGCATCGTCAAGCACGAAGGGGCTGGGCGCGCCGCGCATGAAGACAATGGTATTTTCGCCATTCTGGCGTGCCTTTTCCAGCGCTTTCGTCGCTTGCTGGATCATCGTCTGCAATTCCAGTGTTTCGCCGCTGCCTTCGACGACACCCGAACTCATGCTAAAGTTCGAGACGTACTGGTCGAAGCGGAAGGTTTGATTGCGGGTTTCGGTGTGCAGTTTGGTCACAAGTTCTTTAGCTTCGTGATTCGGTGTTTCAGGCAGCAAGATCTCAAAGATATCTTGTTTGCGGTTATACGCCATCAGATCGCCTTCACGCAGCAGGTTCTGAATATACATCGCCGCACTGCGCATCAGCGCGTCCTGGACAGCTTCAGGAAGCAGTGCGAAGTCTTCATTCGGTATAAGCCTTGAGAACACCATACTCAACGGACGATAGCGAATACGTGCTCGATTAACTTCCTCAGTGAGACGCTGTTGGAAGTAGCGATCATTAAATGTATTGAGCAGCGGGTCGCGGATGGACTGTGCTTCGAGACGTTCCAGCGGACTGCGCAGATGCTCTAGCACCAAAGCTATTGTGACGCTAATCACGATACCAATCGCCCCGCCTAAAATTGCATCGCGGCTGTGGTTGGGCGAAATGGGTTCGGGATAGAGGTATACAGATTCAAGCAGCTGTAGTGGAAATGTCGGCCACCTCCCATTGCTGCTTTCAATACCGGCTAAACCAATCGCAGTATTTAAAGCGCTAACCAAGTCAGGGGAAGGACCTGTGGTCATTACAAGCAGCACATTGCTCTCTGGTAAAACCGAGCATTCCCTCTTGTACAACGACAAATCAATGCCCGCCGTCGCCGGGTCAATACCAACAAGTTGATACGCACGCTCAAGCGTTATTCCACTCTGCATGACCTCACAGAGACCGACGTAAAAACGCGCGTTTCCCATCATAGCATCGAAGCCATAAAGCGTGGAATCGTAACCCGTGGATAAAGTGGTCGACAACACAGGAATGTATTTCGATTCGGCTTGATAAATCGGCGTTTGCTGATAGCTAAAGAATAACGCCACCGACAACGACAACAACGTGATGGGGATAATAAGCCACCAACTCTTTACAATAATGCGTAAATATTCACGCAGTTCCATGATTTCCTACCTTTACGCTTGCTTACTGACCACTGACATTGAATGGTGCATTATACACCGCTTCTGCATCTTGTTCTTCGTTGACACTCAGAGCGTTCTCACCAAGAGTATACTGCGAAAAAAGTGGAAATGGACATATTTTTTGTTAGGATATAGTTGCAAAGGATTTTCGCTTCCCTCGACAACTTAAAAAGTCTACGATGTATTACACAGTCTTGCAATACAATAACATATGATTTTCACAAGTTTTTTCGAAATCTACGACTTACTATGATCTTTGACAACCCGTTGAACAATAGGCATTTTCAGGAAATATTCACGCACATCGGGACGCTGTGTGTGTTCGTCAATATAGCTGACGACTTCCCGAAGCTCTTGCAGCAGCGCGGCTGACGCTTCTTGATTCCCCTGCTTTGCTTCAACATCGCTGAGCATCGGCAGGATATGCAGCAATAACACGCGCATCCCTAATGACGCTGCTGTTGCGTGCGCTGCCTGTAGTGCCTCGCGTGCCTCAGCATACCGTTTTTGCGCTAACAGTGTTTTGCCTTTGTAGTAAAACAAAACGCCTTCTAAAATTTCAATACCTTCGCCAAAAATGAAGGGATGTAGGGCTTTTGAGGTAGAGTAGTTGTC
>CALMZT010001054.1 GCA_937870805.1 uncultured Chloroflexota bacterium | reverse complement strand
ACGTGGTACTTCGGCAGCCGGAGACTTCAGTCTCTGGCGGGGTACCGTTCACCTACTTTCCTCTGAACTGACGTTTTTAATCCCCATTTAATCTTGACCGCGCACTATACTAATCATCATCGCGGAACACATCTGGAACTACGATTACAGCCCGGAGTCGAACGTGGTAGATGTTTATATCCGCTATCTGCGCAGGAAAATCGACGATGGCTATGAAGACAAATACATCCGCACCTTACGCGGCACAGGCTACCAGTTGGTGGACCCGGCTCAAGCCTAAAAGTTTGCGCGCGCGATTGGCGCTGCTGGCGGCGCTGCTGCTCTGTCTGATTCAACTTGTGTTGAGTATTGCCTTCTATACTTTCACCTCGAATTGGCTGCTGAATCAAGTCGATCAAAGTCTGGTGACGACTGCCACCCAAGTTGCCGCTTCGCTCACCAACGACGATGAGCCGTTAGAAGCCGATGACCTCAACTTTCAATTTGATGGCGACAGCGATGCGACGGATGCTTTTCTCCGCGGACGGCGCTTCTTTATTCGCGTCATTGATGTGGACACAGGTGAGGTTCTAACGGAGAGCGGCTTTTTTGATTTAGGAGTAACCTCGCAAGCGCTCAATGGCAGGGAAGGTTTTGAGAACCTTTCATCTTCATCAGAACCCGATGTTCAGCTTCGTGTTTACACGCTGCCGCTCGAAAACAGCCAACACGTGGCGCTGCAAATCGGGCAGTCGTTGGGTGAGGTACAACAAACGCAGTTACAAATCCTGCGCTTATTGATTCTCATGCTCATCGCCACTGCCGTGTTGGCAACCGCGAGTGGCTGGTTTTTGGCGAACCGCGCCTTGATTCCCGTCAATGCCATCACGCGCACGGCGCAGGAAATTGGCGAGAAAGATCTCAGCCGTCGTATTGAAATGAACTTGCCTGACGACGAGTTGGGACGCTTAGCGCAAACTTTCAACCGAATGCTTGACCGCATCGAAGAAGCCTTCCGCCGCCAGCGACAATTTACTGCTGACGCCGCGCACGAACTGCGCACGCCGCTGTCCATTATGCAGACAGGACTGGACGTGGTGCTATCACAGCCGCGCACCGCCGCAAACTATCGCACGACGCTGGAAAATATGCACGAGGAAGTGCTGCGCCTGAGCCAGCTAGTCGCGCATTTGTTGACTCTAGCGCGCGCCGACGATCACACGCTTAAAATTGAGCCACGCCCCACAGATTTATCGCTGCTGTTGAGTACCGTTGCTGATCAGGTCGCGATGACGGCAGAACAAAAACAAATTACCCTGCACTGGGAAAACCCTCCCCACA
>CALMZT010001053.1 GCA_937870805.1 uncultured Chloroflexota bacterium | reverse complement strand
AGGTGCGTCTATCTTACTCCGCTGAAAACGGCTTAGAAGAAGTCCGTCGAAGTCAACCTGATCTGATTATTTTCGATGTGATGCTGCCTTTCATGGACGGCTTCACAGCTTGTCGTTGTCTGCGCGAGTCGGGATACACTATCCCAGTATTGATGTTGACTGCTCGTGATGCAATTTATGACCGGGTAACCGGGTTAGACTCTGGCGCAGATGACTATTTGGCAAAACCGTTTGACTTTGAAGAACTTTTGGCGCGATTACGGGCGCTGCTGCGGCGCAAAGGTCACGGAACATCACTTATCTCTTTTGCCGATATAGAATTAGATGTCCGCGCTCGTACAGCCATACGTGGCACTTCAACGATCCTCCTTAGTCGTACGGAATATGATCTGCTGCTGTTTTTCTTGTCTTACCCGCAGCAGACGCTTACCCGTGAAACCTTGATTGAACATATTTGGGGCAGTGCGCCGGAATTAAATTCTAACGTCCTCGACATCTATATTTCCAGGCTTCGTCGCAAACTTGGCGAACCATCGCTTATTCACACCGTTTATGGCATTGGTTATGCGTTAAAAAAATGATTTCACTGAGATGGCGGCTCACCTTATGGTACGTAGCCTTCACAGTTTTTGGACTGTTGGGCTTGATGGTTATTTCTTACTCCACGCTCTCTTTATCGCTCCAGAATGAAATTGATACCACACTTGCCGAGCGCGCTAATCATGTTGTTGATGCGCTTGCCATCACTCCGAATCGACCTATACAGGGTGTCTCACTGGGGACAACTGACGAGTTCACTGAGCCTGGGGTTTTCCTTCAAATTTTGAACGCCGATGGCGAAGTCGTCGCCCGATCATTCAATTTAGGCGCACGGAGACTTCCACTGCCGTCCCTGAATGAAATGGAAATGCTTGCCCCTACCTACCATACGCTGCGGATTGACGAGCAACCAGTTCGTCTTTATTACAAGCTGCTGACCCGCGAAGGGCGCATGGCTGGCGCAGTCCAGGTTGGTCAATCACTCGTTGGTCTGGAAACCACACTGAGTCAACTACGCTGGATTTATGCTGTTGCCGCAGTCATCGTATTGGTGTTTGGTTTGCTCAGTGGATGGATGGTTGCCCACTTTGGTTTGAAGCCTGTGGTACATCTTACTGACACAGCGCGAGACATTGTTCGTGCCGAAGACCTGCGACGTCGTGTGCCGGCGGCCAGGACAAAAGATGAAATTGCGGTTTTAGGCGCCACCTTCAACCAGATGTTAGATCGGCTGCAATCGCTGTTTGAGGGGCAGCGTCAATTTCTGGCTGAAGTCGCCCACGAATTACGTACTCCACTGAGTTCCATGTTGGGTAATGTCGATTTGATAGTTCATTATGGGGAAGATGCAGAACGACGCGACGAAACGATCAAAGCCCTTCAGCGCACCGGACGGCACGTCACACGCTTGTTGGATGATTTACTGCTTTTAGCGCAATCCGAGGCCGGATGGCACCTCCAAATGCGCCCTGTCTCTATGGATGACATTCTGGTTGAGGTTTATGAAGCCTCGCGTGATCCAAAACTTCAATTGCAAACCTGCGAACCCGCTTGCGTGATGGGTGATCCAGATCGTTTACGTCAAGTGCTTATCAATCTGGTTGACAATGCAACCAAGTATTCATCTTCCGAAGACATCATTACGCTCGACTTGTGGCGGCAAAATCAGCGTGTGTGGACACAGATTAGCAATATGGGAATGGATATTGCGCAAGAACAGCTTTCGCAAATCTTTGAGCCATTTTTCCGCCTCCAGGCACACTCCCGGCAACCTGGCTCTGGTCTTGGATTAACGATTGTGCGCTGGATCATTCAGGAACACGGCGGCGAAATTACGTTTGAGAGTTCCTCGGAAACTGGCACAATTGTCAAATTCTGGCTGCCTGAATCCATTCCACCAACTGCCTGATTAAGTCGATACAAACACTTTTTAACTCTAAAGCAAATACTTCTCTCATCAATTTGACAGAATTTGGCGAGAAGTTTCTCAGTCTATGCGGTTAACCTCCACAAGGTTATGGTACGTAGATATGAGAAGAACAAAGTCGAGTTTCTCCTTTCATCTGCAAAACTATTGTGAACGGTTGAACGATGAACCGAAAAGAACGCACGATATTAGTGACGATTATCGTCAACAGCTTATTGATTGTCTTCAAATTCTGGTTAGCGAATGCCTCTGGAAGTGAAGCGCTTCGCGCCAGTGCCGTGCATTCCATTACCGACGCGACCATTGGCGTATTTGTTCTGATCGGCTTATTCATTGGACGCTGGGACGCCTCGCGTTCAGCCGACAGGCAGCGCTTTAGTCAAATTGAGAATTGGATCGCTCTGATTGTAGCAGCGGCCATCTTCTATGTCGCTTATGACATCATAATCGAAGTTTTGAGCGGCGAAGCGCCCGAACTGCGAAACCTCGGACTGATTACGGTTGCTTCTTTATTCACAGTGGC
>CALMZT010001052.1 GCA_937870805.1 uncultured Chloroflexota bacterium | reverse complement strand
GCTTCAATTCCCTGGCTGGCATCAACAACTAGAACAGCTCCTTCACAGGCTTGGAGCGCCCGACTGACTTCATACGTGAAATCCACATGCCCTGGGGTATCAATCAAATTGATAATGTATTGGTTGCCATCTCTAGCGGTGTAGTGCATTCGGACGGCTGAGGCTTTGATGGTCACACCGCGCTCTCGTTCTAATTCCATACTATCCAGTAATTGTTCTTGCATATTGCGATCAGCAACAGTATGCGTAATCTGGAGCAAACGATCTGCCAGCGTACTTTTTCCATGATCAATGTGAGCTATGATCGAAAAATTTCGTATGTTTTTGCGGTTCATTTTTGTTGAGACCTGTTTCAATTATGTCGGCAATTATACAGGGTTAAAGGGATAGAATATAGAGTCGCAAATGCTAGCCCATAATAGCTTGAATCAAAGGCGGGATGGGGAGTGATTCCTTTTGACCGTTTCCCCACTTCAACCAGGCAAGAAATTCAATATTACCAGCGGGACCTTTTAGCGGGGAAAGGGTTAACCCACTCACAGTAAATCCTTCTTGAACACCAAAAGAGAGGATTTCCTCGACCACGCGCACATGTATATTGTGGTCTTTGACAACACCACCTTTGCCTACATCTTGTTTTCCCGCTTCAAATTGTGGGTTTATTAGGGGAATTACAAATTGGGAAGACTTTAGCCAGCCCTTAATGACAGGTAATAATAGCTTTAATGAGATAAAGGAAGCATCCAGTGTGACAAAATTAACGAGCCTTTCGAGCGATTCGACATAACGCGCATTCGTGCGCTCCAAGACCGTGACACGTTTATCCTGGCGCAGCCCATAATCTAATTGACCGTAGCCAACATCAATCGCATACACATGAGCAGCGCCGTTCTGCAAAAGACAGTCTGTGAACCCACCCGTACTCGCACCCACGTCGGCGCAGATACGATCTGTAACATCCAGATTGAAGGCTTGTAATGCCCCAGCCAGTTTTTCCCCACCTCTACTCACAAATCGAGGCTTGTTCTTGGCAGTTAGCTCAGCACGATATGGAATTTGCACCCCCGGTTTATCAACAAGTCGTCCATCAACTGACACTTCACCGGCCATTATCATCGCACGAGCCTTCTCACGGCTGGCTGCCAGGCCGCGCTCAACGAGAAGAATATCCAAACGTTGCTTTGGTGGCATCTTACTTAATCACGGGTCAAATAAATGATTGTATTGAGTGGATTTTCAGTTGTCTCATCTACTTCCAATCCATCTGCGCTGACGGGTAAATAACCCTCAGCCGTAACGATGGCGCTATAGGCAACAGGATCAGCTTCTGTGCTAAGTTCAAGGGACTGCTCAAATTCAAAGTATCCGTTGCTATCGGTTACGGCGATAGCATAAATTTGGTTTTGATCCCAGGTAGATACGAATTCGTCAACCGAGAAATCTTTACCAATCAGGATAAGCCTTACGCCAGAAATACCCTGTAAGGTGTCAGCATCCAAAATTTGACCACGCATCTGAACACCCCTGGCTTGGGCAAAGCGATCAATTGGAAGTTGTCCAATACCAACTTGAGCAGACGTACTGACGAGTTGGACATTGTTCAAATACAAATCAATTTCATAAGTCCCATCGGGAATACCCCCAGGACTGCTTAAACGGGTAAGAAAATTTTCGCCACTCTCCTGATTGTTCCAGGGAATAGTTTGCTCATAAAAGACGTTGCCATCGACTGACCAGCGCATCGTCCATAACGTTCCAGGTGCGACTTGCTGCCAGTTAAACAGACTGTAGAGAGTTTCGATCCGATCAGAAACATTGCTGACCGGGGGAGAGACAACGGCCTCAGCGTCACTTTGAGCGACTGTGAAATGAGCATTCGTAAATATTTGCGGAAATGCGCCTTGCTGCGCACCCGCGATAGTAAAATCGGAAGTGGCTGCAAGCCTGGGTGATTCACCTGTTTGTTCAGTTACATAAAGCTCCAGCCGATACCGCCCTGGCGGCAGTCCGGTGTCCGATCTAACACTGGTAGTTGTCGCGCCGCTAGTCCCATCTTGCCAGATATTGGTTTGTCTGGAATTGGGTATTTCAGTACCATCCAAATACCAAATGGTCGTCCATTCCATCCCGTCTTGCATATTGCGGTAAATAAATCGGGCGCTGGCAATATTACCGGTAGGCAACACGAAACCATTGCCAAGAGGGTTGTTCCGAGTATCCAATAAACCAAAGGCA
>CALMZT010001051.1 GCA_937870805.1 uncultured Chloroflexota bacterium | reverse complement strand
TAAATCGCGTATCGCCCACCGTTCGATAATCTCCAAAGGCTTGGGCGACGCGACCACTCGACGCCAGCCGCGTCCAGAGTCTTCGACAACATTCCAACCGTCCTTCTCAAAACGATGCGCTTCTTCTTCGTTCATAAAGCCGCCGATGGGTTTATCAGGCTTCTGAAATGCAGGGTCATCCTTATCCACGCGCACTTGCGTGATGACGCTGACAATCGTCCGGTTGATGCCCAAGCGCCGCAGCGAATTATCGAGCGCCTGTTGCAGCATATAGCCAATCGAGCCTTGCGTATCGGCAACGATCAAATCAAACGGCACAGTATGCACCTGCGTTGCAGCGAGTTCTGCACGCCGCAAGATGAACCCCACTTGCGGACCATTACCATGGGTGATGACGATGCGCCAGCCATCAGCGATCATCTGCGCGATGTGGCGGCACGTCTCGCGCACTGCGTCCCATTGATGCGATACGTCCGGTTGTTTTGGGTCTGTGATTAAAGAATTGCCGCCGATGGCAACAGCAGCTAATTTTTCCGGCATGAAAACTACCTTCTATTTACAGGGGTAATGACCAAGCTCGATAATTTCGGAGCGCTTGATAATTCGGTCTTCCGAATTAAGTTGAAGCAAACTTACGGTGACTCTACCCTCTGGAGTGAGAGGGATAATCAAAGGACCTTCCAATCTGAAGTGTTCGTCCCAGCGTTGCCTTCGAGGATTAAATAGTGGGGTTAAAATGTCCGTCTCACTGTCAAATGAGCCTGCATCACTACCTTTGTGTCGATTGCAGTCAAAACAGCAGTAACATAAGTTTTCAATGATTGTCTTGCCGCCATGTTTTTCGGCTCGGATATGATCAATTTCATGTGCTAAGAAATTATCAACCGCGCTCAACAAGCAGTATTCACAGCATCCGTTGGCGTTCTCAATGACCTGACGGCGCAAGGCATCGGGAATATAGGTCATTTTGCGACCAACTTTTTGCGTGCGCGAATTTTGAGCATACTCATGAATTGGTTGATACGCGCAAATTCCTCTAGCTCGCTCATATCTTCAGCCGTGAGGAGATCATGACGCTTTTTTTCTAACAATTCACTCGCACGATGCTGCAATGCTTCAGAAGGTTGAAATGCGACAATATCTTCCGGTGTTGGTGTTGAGGCAAGAAACTCAAGAACTTCATCAAACAGTGGGTTAATTTGTACAACAGCCATAACATGCTCCTAATAAGCAATTGTATCCTAATTTCCCTCACTGTGCCTAATCCCCCTCAAACAACGCACTGTTCAACGGCAGCGCGAAGAAAATCGCCAGCCCTATATTGACCGCAATTCCCCAAAACGCGCCGACGAACGTCACCGCCATCGCCACCGCATAAAACAGCGGACCAAAGCGATACTGTGAGCTAATCGCATCGACAATCTTCTGGTCAACATCAGGATGAATCAGACGCCGCTTGTGCGCCATGTACCGCCACAGCATATTGTAGAAAATCGCCACCACAAAGCCTAAGCCGTTAAAGATCAGCGTCGCTATCTGTGCTTCCGGCGTTTGGATATATTCTGCCAGCACCGCCGACGCAAATGGCACCAACGCAATCGACAACAGCAGCAGTGCATTGAACACCATCAGCATGTGGTCGCTGCGCCCCACCAGCTTGAACAAATTGTGATGGTTAATCCACATGATGCCGACGAGGAAAAAGCCCAACAAATAGCCCATATACGACGGCCACAACTCCAGCAGCGCCGTCACCAGCGACTTATCGGGCGGCAAATTACGCGGCACTTGAATGTTGAACACCAGCAGCGTGATGACAATCGAAAACACGCCATCGCTAAAGGCTTCGAGGCGTCCAGTGGGGTTGTCTGTATTTTTGGGTGACATGGCAGCTTTCAGGTTGTAGAAAGTT
>CALMZT010001050.1 GCA_937870805.1 uncultured Chloroflexota bacterium | reverse complement strand
CTGAAATCCCGCTGCGAAATTGCATCTCACGTGCCGCGCTCGTCGGCGCTGTCCGCGAGTTCTTCCACACGGGGGAGCGTCCAGACTCGGTTGAGTGGGAAGAGGAAGCTCTGTGACCCTGAGCGGCAAGCCAGTGCTCGTCACCGGAGCGACCGGCTTTCTGGGCGGCGCGCTGGCGCTGCGGCTGGCGGCAGAGGGTGCCCGCGTTCGAGCACTTGCACGCTCGCCGCAAAAAGCCGAGTTCCTGCGAAGCCGAAATTCATCTGTCGAGGTTGTCTACGGCGACGTTACCGAGCCGGTCAGCCTGCGCGCGGCGATGGAAGGCTGCGCGGTTGTCTTTCACACCGCCGTCAGCTATGGGAATTACGAGACTCAGCGCCGCGTGAATGCCGATGGAACCGCGCAGGTCGCAAATGCTGCCGCCGATGCAGGCGTGACGCGCCTCGTTCACGTCAGTTCCATCGCCGTTTATGGTTACGAGCTCACAGGGGATACAACCGAAGCCATGCCGGTTGCCGCGGACAGCGATGACCCCTATTTACTTACGAAGGTGGAAGCCGAGCGCGTCGTCCGCGAAATCGGTGAGAAGCGCCACCTGCCGCATACGATCATCCGTCCCGGCATGATTTACGGACCGCGCTCAGGCATGTGGACGGCAACCACCTTTCGGCTGGCGCGGCTCAAACCCACGCCGTGGGTCGGCAGTAACAGCGGCAGCGTCCATCCGATTTTCGTCGATGACGTGGTCGACATGATGCTCGTGCTGGCGGAACATCCTGCCGCGTCTGGCGAAGTGTTTAACTGCACACCCGACCCCTCTTGCACGTGGCGCGAGTTCATCGGCGCGTACCAGCGCCTTGCCGGGCACCAGCGCTGGCTTGCCCTGCCCTACGCGCCGTTCAGGATCGCCGTGAAACTCCTGTCGTCCATCGCGCCGCCGCGCACGCAGATCAAAGCGCTGCCCGACTTTCTCCGCCTGTCGCAGCAGCGGCTCACGCATCGTATGGACAAAGCGCGGGCGCTGCTCGGCTGGCAGCCAAAGGTCGAGCTTGAGTCCGGCGTCGAGCGCTGCGCGCCGTGGCTGCGCGACATGAGGCTGCTCCAATGAACGATTGGCTTGGCGTCATCGCGCTGACGCTGCTGGCGCTGGGAATTATCGCGCTTGGCTGGTGGCTGCTGATCGAGACGGAAGGTGTCTACCTCGGTCGGCGTATCGTTGTCTGGCTCTACGACCTGTACGCCGACCGCTACGACGACATCAAGCATTTCCGCAGCGAGTATGACCACCGGTTCCTCAGCCAGCCGATTATGGAGTTGATCGCGCCGCATCGTTCCCCGCTCGTGCTGGACGTCGCCACGGGAACCGGGCGGCTTCCAATTGTCCTGCTCAATCACGGGCAGTTTCAGGGGCGCGTCATCGGAATCGACATGAGCCGCCGGATGCTTCGCAAAGCCGCTTACAAGCTTGGCAGTCCAAATCCCCGCGCGCCGCTGCTCTGGACACCCGCCGAACGCCTGCCGTTTGCCGATAACACGTTTGACGTGGTGACCTCGCTCGAATCGCTTGAATTTATGGAGCGACCGGAAGCGGTTCTCAAGGAAGCCGTTCGCGTCCTGCGCCCCGGAGGGCTGCTGCTGGTTACCAACCGCATCAACACGCGGTTGATGCCGGGCAAGACCCAGAGCGGCGAGCAGATCGCCAAAATCCTTGAATCGTTCGGCATGGAAAACGTGGTCGTGGACTACTGGCAGGTGGACTACGACCGCGTGTGGGGGCGCAAACAGGGTTCGAGCAGCGTCACAGGCGCGCGCCCGCTTGCCGAAGTTCTCTGCTGTCCGCGCTGCCAGCAGCTTCTGATCGAGGAAACGGGAGTGTGGCGCTGCCCCGAAGGTCACTTCGCCGCGCCGGTGGGCGACGACGGGGTGATTGAGTTGCTGGCACCCCAAGCCTGACCAATCTCTTGTCAACCACCCCGAATCACACTAGAATGCGCCCGACATCACCCCATCCGCACCATTCAGGAAGCCGATCTTGAAGTTACTCCCTAACGAACTTGCCGCGCTGATCGAGCAGGCGCTTCGCGCCGCGCAAGCCGCCGGAGACCTGCCCGCGTTCGACGTGCCGTCCGCGAATGTCGAAGTTCCCAGGCGCCCGGAACAGGGCGACTACGCCACGGCAGTCGCGCTGCAACTGGCGAAGCCAACGCGCATGAACCCGTTTCACGTTGCGACGCAGATTGCCAACCACCTGCCCAATGCCGCTATCCTTCAGTCCGTCCAAGTGGCGCACCCCGGCTATATCAACTTCCGCCTGAGCGACGATTGGCTGCGCCAGCAGGTTGAGACCCTCATTACCGAGGGCGACGACCTCTTCAAGCTCGATATAGGCAGCGGCAAGCGCGCACAGGTCGAGTTCGTCAGCGCGAATCCCAGCGGTCCCGTCACGATTGGACGCAGCCGCGGCGGCGTGATCGGCGACACGATGGCGCGCGTCCTCGAAGCAGCGGGATACGACGTCGAGCGCGAGTATTACTTCAACAACGCGGGGCGGCAGATGCGTAACCTCGGCAACAGCCTGCGCCTTCGCTATCTGCAAGCACTGGGAATGCCTGTGGATGTGCCGGGTGAAGATGATAAAGGCTTCTATCAGGGCGAATACCTGATCGACATCGCCAGGCAGTTGATCGCCGAAAAAGGCGACACGCTGGTCGAGGAAGATTGGCAGCCGTTCAAAGAATACGCCGAGCAGAAAATCTTTGAAACGATTAAGGCGACGCTGCGGCGCGTCAACATTCAGCATGATATGTTCTTCAACGAAAACAGCTTATATGACAGCAGCGCAGTATGGGACACGCTGAAGAAGCTGGAACAAAGTGGGTACGTTTATAAAGCGGTCAAACCTGAAGTCAGCGATAACACCAAAGGTGAGGACGAAGACACGGATGGTAAAGCACCAGCGATGTGGTTCCGCAGTTCAGCGTTTGGTGATGCCAAAGACCGCGTGATGGTTAAAAGTGATGGCGAACCGACGTACACGCTGCCCGATATTGCCTATCATGTCAATAAACTGGAACGCAGTTTTGATATTCTCGTGAATATCTTAGGTGCAGATCACTATATCGAGCATCAAGTCGTCAAGTACGGCATTAGAGCGCTAGGACTTGATCCTTCACCCATTCGCGTGATTATCCTCCAATTTGTACATCTTCTGCGTAATGGCGAACGTCTGAAAATGAGTACAAGACGTGGAGACATTGAAACGTTGGATGAGTTGATTGACAAGACGAGTGCAGATGCAGTGCGGTATCTGTTGTTAGCACGTAATGCCAACTCAGATGTCGATTTTGATATTGATCTCGCTGTGAAGCAGACCAATGAAAATCCGGTGTACTACATTCAAAACGCGCATGTACGCTGTGCGGGCATCTTCCGTGAGGCAGCGGCACGCGGGGTAACGGATGAAGGCGCAGATGTCAACCTGCTGGATGACACTGAGCTGACATTTATCCGCCGTGCGCTGGAACTCGGTGAGCAAATTGAATTCGCCGCGCGCGAACTTGAGCCGCATCGTATCGCCTTTTATGCGCTGGAGCTGGCAACGATCTTTCA
>CALMZT010001049.1 GCA_937870805.1 uncultured Chloroflexota bacterium | reverse complement strand
TGGCTAAGGGTGTGGTATCTCATTATCATGCACCACAGTTTACATCTGGTCTCACCCTATTGTGAAGGTTAACCAATAGGTATGCACGAGACAGCTTGCCAGCGCGCCTAACAGCAGTTCCGGCGCAGTGGGACCCAGCGCGTTGCCCACCAGTCCCGGCGCGGAGTCCGTCAAAATCGAGAACTCACCGATTTTTGTGGGGCGCGCGCCTGTGTTGCCCGCAACTTTCGACGTTGCGCTGAGGTTGACGAAGGCTTTTTCTGGCTGTGCGGTAAAATCGCTGCGGCGCGCGGCTAATGTTTCGGCTTTGCGTTGTAAATAGGGGTCTAGGTTGGACATCGCATCCTCTATCCGAACGTGATAATCTAGGAGGCGAAGTATAATAATCGCGTGTGCTGTATGCTATAAATTCGGCGTGGCAGCAAAACGGTTTCCGTCAAGTCAATGCCTAACGCGGGTAAGAAATCATGGATATTGCTCTTCAGTAGTACAAATATTCTCTTGCAAAATAACGGCTCATAAGGAGTGTTTTATGCGTATTCTCGCCATTGCCGCGCATCCCGACGATCTGGAATTCGGCATCGGAGGCAGTGTCGCCCGTTGGACGCTGGAAGGGGCAGATGTCTCGTACTGTCTGGTCACAGATGGCTCAGCGGGCAGCAATGATCCCAATACCGACCCTACAAAATTGATTCAGCTTCGGCGCGACGAACAGATGGCAGCGGCAGCCGTTGTGGGCGTGGAAGATGTACATTTCCTCGGTTATAAAGACGGCACGTTGCAGCCGACGATTGAACTGCGCCGTGACCTGACACGCCTCATCCGCAAGCTAAAACCTGATCGTGTGATTACGATGGACCCCACAGTCATTTTTGTTGATGCTGAGGGCTACATCAACCACCCCGATCACCGCGCGTCTGCCGAAGCGGCAATCTATGCCACCTTCCCCAGCGCCGAAACGCGCCCCATTTTCCCCGAACTGCTGGACGAAGGGCTTGAGCCGCACAAAGTCGCGGAACTGTGGCTGATGTTCTCGGAAAAACCGAATGCGGTAGTAGACATCACCGAGACGATGGATCGCAAAATAGAATCGCTGCGCTGCCATGCCTCGCAGGTTGGCGGGCAGGATCTGGAATTTGTACGCAAGTGGAGTGCCTACGCGGGTAAGGAAACAGGTTACGCCTATGCTGAGTCCTTCCGTGTCTTGAAGCTCATCCAGCCAGAGCAGAGTGAAGTACCGGAAACTGTCAGCGAAGCAGCGAAGGAAGCCTGATGCCCACTGAAATCCTTTTTGTGCGGCACGGCGAGGTGCATAATCCCGATCAGGTCTACTACGGGCGGCTTCCAAATTTCATCCTGAGCGAAAATGGACGCCGCCAGGCACAAGCCGCCGCCGAAGCGCTGAAAGATGTATCGCTTGCCGCATTGTTCACCAGCCCACAGGGGCGCACGCAGGAAACCGCCGCGTTCATCAATATGCATCATCCACATCTGACGGTGCAAACGCATGAACTGTTGAATGAGGTGTATTCACCCTTCGACGGTACGCCCCACAGCGTTATGGAGTTGCGCAACTACGACTTATACACGGACTCCCCTGCGCCTTATGAGCAGCCTGAGATTATCGTGCAGCGTGCGCGTGAGTTCATGCTGCAAGTGCGGCGCGACTATGCAGGGCAAAAGGTGGCGGCAGTGACGCATGGCGATGTGATTGCCTTCAGCATTTTGTGGGCAAAAAGCGTGACGTTACATCCCAATGAGCGCCATTTCGTGCGTTTCGGTTTTCCCGACTCGTATCCGGCAACGGCGTCGATCACTACGTTCAGCTTTGAAACGGATGCTGTCGCTGAAGTGCCATTAGTGACCCATGTGCGCCCATACAGCCTCACTTAGCTTATCTGAAAACACAGCAGCTTAAGATTGCCTAAGTAAAAGCAGATCAGCTAGGAGATCTTGAAGTGACGCGCGCTTTTCAGGTTGAATTTGCAGCGTCTTCCTTAACATAGGACGCACGGCTGGCGGCGCTTTACCAGGATCGAAGCGCCCCTTCAGCGCGTTCCTCATAATTGCGTTTCGTGTATAACCCCGAATAAGGCGTGACCCTACGAGTAGTTCATAAAACACTGCGCCTAACGCCCATGTATCCAACAGCGCGGGTTGCAGCGTGGCTTGTGCCTCAACATCATCCAGCGCGCGCAGCAGTTCCGGTGCAGCGTAAGGAAGTGATGCGGTGAGTGCCGTGGGTGGCTCAGACAGAGAACAAGCAGAACCAAAGTCGATCAATACGGGCTGCGGCGCTTGCTCAACAGCAGGCAGGGAGCGCAAAAGAATATGTTCGGGCTTCAGGTCGCAGTGCGCGTATCCCTGTTCATGCAGATAGCCCACACCTTCGACCAGACGCCTAAAAAGCTCCAGCCGCCATGCTAAGGGGAAAGTGTGCGTGATACGGCGCATGTGGGCAGCAAGCGACTTGCCCGCGACATATTCCAGTGCCAGATACCAGGGTTCGCCCGGCAGAGTCTCGGCACGCGCCGCGTACACATCGTCACCCAACACTGGATATAAATGCACGACGCCCGGATGCACGAGACGCCGCAGCATCTCGACGTCCTGGCGTAGATGATCCTGAAAGACGTAACGTTGATCGTCACTGCGCGCAATCTTCAGCACAACCTGTCCCGTCGCACCGCGCGCTAGATAGACCTGTGCCGTTGCTCCCTGATCGGAAAGCAGCTTTTCAATGCGGAATTCCCCTATCGCTGTGCCGGGTTTAAGCCGCATCGCTTGTTCTACTTCTCTTCCTCCGAAGGCGTGGACTTGTAGGGCTTGTCGTTGTTTTCCTCGATCTCGGTGAAAATGTTGTCCAGCATATCCATGCCCTTTGAACGGCGCGCGCCCTGTGTGCGGACGGGTGCAGCAGGCACAACCACTTTGCCGTTGGAAGGACTTACAGGTGTGGGCACTTCTGCTTTGGCTTCCTGATCGCGCACATCTTTCACCTGCGTATGGAAGCGCAGCACCGCACCCATGCGATCAGG
This sequence comes from uncultured Chloroflexota bacterium, assembly GCA_937870805.1. Taxonomy (GTDB): domain Bacteria; phylum Chloroflexota; class Anaerolineae; order Aggregatilineales; family Phototrophicaceae; genus JACAER01. The sequence goes on along the minus strand of CALMZT010001049.1, from coordinate 149 downwards.
AATGCCGAGTGTGATTTCATCGCCTTCGTTGAGCAGCACAGGTTCGTTGATGTACAGTTTGTTCACCTGCGTACCGTTAGTCGAGTTATCGTCCATGAGGCTGAAGCGACCCCGCACGTGACGGATGGTACAATGCTGCGTGCTGATCG